>JAUWYU010000087.1 GCA_030615655.1 Dehalococcoidia bacterium | reverse complement strand
ATACTGGACAAAATTAATGCAAAAAAGACCCAGTACAATCCGTTTGTTATCGGGATAAGCGGCATTGACGGCGCGGGTAAGACAAGATTCACGGGCGCTCTTGAAGAGTTTCTGCTTTCCAGGAACTGTAAAACACAGTTAATCAATCTCGATGATTTTCATAATCCCAAAGAGTACCGATATGCCGGAAATAACCAGGCCGATAACTACTACAACAGGAGCTTTAATATAGATCTCATTATTGAAAAACTATTACTCACGCTCCAGCAAAAGAACGCCTTTTCTACCAAGCTGACCGTTCTTGACTGGCATACCGATAAGTACGATATTGAGAAAGAATTTTCTTTTGACCAGAACACGATAGTACTTTTCGAGGGCGTATTCCTGTTCAGGAAAGAGCTGTCCCCTTATATTGACTATAAAATCTTCCTGGAGATACCTTTCGAGGAAAGCAAGCGCAGAGCGAGGCTCAGGGACTACGAGGTTAGCGAATTGGAGATAAGAAAATACGATGAGAAATACCTGCCGGCACAGGCGAAGTATCTGGAAGAATACCCTCCCCGGGATACGGCCGATATGGTGATTGATAACACCGACTGGGAGCGCCCGACTATTAAATACTCCCGCTGAGACGGTAACTCAGTAAGTCCTTATCATATTAATTCCCTTTATTATCTTTTATGGCTAACTCATTAAAAAATCACCCCACCCCTAGCGGCTATTGACTACCTGTGATAAAATAATATATAGGGGGTAAGGTTCCGAGAAAAACAGGCATATAAGTTGGATATAAGCTGTATTATCCTGGCTGGTGGCAAGAGCTTACGTCTGGGGCACGACAAGGTTTTAGAAAAGGTTGGTAATAGAAGTCTAATCGAACTGGTAATATCCCGTATAGACTCATTTAGTAAAGACATTATTATAGTTACGGCAGAAGAGAGAACCTTCGCGCCGTTGGCGGGCCACCCAAAAATCAAAATGGCGTCCGATATTTTCCCGGGGAAAGGTTCTCTGGGCGGTATTTATACCGGGTTGGTAATATCAGATTCGTTCTATAATCTTGTCCTTGCCGCTGATATGCCTTTTTTAAACGAGCCGTTGCTACGTTACATGTTAGAGGTTTCAGATGATTTCGACTTTGTGCTGCCGCGAATCAACGAATTTTTTGAACCACTGCATGCCGTTTATTCCAAGAACTGCGTCGCTCCCATAGAATCCATGCTCAAACAGGGACGGAATACTATAATAGAGCTTTTCGACTTTGTGAAAGTGAGATTTGTAGAAGCTGAGGAGGTTGATAGATTCGACCCGCAGCGCCTGAGCTTCTTTAACATCAATACAAAAGAGGACCTGGAATTGGCCAGAAAGATAGCCAGAGGAGCCATTGAGTAATGCTAAGCGTCGAAGAGGCACTTCAAAAGATACTTAATGAAGTAGATCCCCTGGAAGAGGCGTCCGTTCCCATTCTTGACTCTCCGGGACAGGTCCTCGCCGAGGACATAAAATCGGATATTAACGTACCGCCGCTGGATAACTCCGCCATGGACGGTTATGCTGTCATATCCCGGGATACCAGGGGAGCCAGCGCCGAATCCCCCAAATTCCTACGCGTGATTGACACGGTAATGGCAGGCTCTATTTCTCAACATGAGGTGGTGCCCGGTACGGCCGTACGCATTATGACCGGAGCCCCTGTTCCCGAAGGTGCCGACAGCGTCGTTCAATTTGAGAATACGGACGAGGAGAAGCGCAAGGAGTCCGCTGCCGACCGGCCCATCACCCGGGTAGGCATTCTATCCGAAACCAGTCCCGGCCTTAATATCAGGAAGGCTGGAGAGGACATTGCCCGGGGAACTATAGCCCTGAGACAGGGTACCGTAATCAGGCCCGCCGAGGTCGGCTTACTGGCCTCACTGGGCTATAGCCAGGTAAAGGCCATCCGCCGTCCGGTAGTGGCCGTGCTGTCTACAGGGAATGAGCTGGTAGATGTTGGCAAGCCCCTGCCCGAAGGCAAGATATATGACAGCAATACCTACAGCATCGCCGGCCTGGTCAGGCGCTATGGCGCCATCCCTAAAATACTGGGGATAGCTCAGGACAGCGAAGAGGAACTGATAAGCAAGCTCAAGCAGGCGCAGGACGCCGATATGCTGGTGACTACCGGCGGCGTATCCGCGGGTGACTATGATATGGTCAAGGACATCCTGGCCAGAGACGGTGAGATGGTCTTCTGGAAAGTCCGGGTTAAGCCGGGAAAACCTCTGGCTTTCGGCAAAATTAAAGGGAGCAGCCGTGACGGCACAACCAGAAACATACCTCACCTCGGCCTGCCCGGCAATGCAGTCAGCTGTATGGTAAGCTTCGAGCTATTCGTGCGTCCGGCTCTCCTGAAAATGATGGGGAAAAAGAACTTCACCAAGCCCACGGTGGAAGCGATAATGGAGGATTCCGTAAAAAATAGTGCCGGACGCCGCATCTACGATAGGGCCATAGTGGAAAGGCGGGACGGCCGGTACTACGCCCGATTGACCGGGCCCCAGGGTTCGGGAGTCCTGACCTCCATGAGCCGGGCGAACGGTCTGGTGCTTATTCCCGAAGACAGGAAAGAGGTAAATAAAGGCGAAGTAGTCCAGGCAATTATGCTGGACTGGAATGAGGAAGTAAACAGTTAGCCGAACCAGTTAACAAGAGAGTGAGTATGCATTCAATTATTTCTATTGTAGGCAAGTCAGGTTCCGGCAAGACAACTCTGCTGGAAGGTTTAATCACCGAGTTGAAACGGCGGGGGCATAAAGTAGCCATTGTCAAACACTCGCATCATGCCGATGACCTTGATACGGCGTCCAAGGACACCTGGCGTTTCACGCAGGCCGGCAGCGAAATATCAGCCCTTAACTCACTGGACCATCTGGCCATCTACAGGCGTTTGGAGAACTATTTCGACCCGCAGGAAATATCCAACTTTATTCTCTGGGACTATGACCTTATTCTGACAGAAGGATTCAAGGGCAGCCGCTACCCCAAGATTGAAGTCCACCGCCGGGAACAGGGTGAAGATTTACTAACCGACCCTCAGCAGTTAATGGCGCTGGTCACGGATGAACCGCTGGCCCTGGATATACCACAGTTCTCCCGAGATGAGCTGGCGGGGATAGCCGACCTGATTGCAAATAGATCGCTTATGCATAACAGGGAAAATAACGTCGACCTGATTGTCAACGGCGCTTATGTACCGATAGACCCGCCCCTGAAGGACCTACTGACACGCACCCTTTTCGCCATGATACCCGGCCCGCAGGGCAACGGCGAAGTTAAGAGCTTGCACATTTCCCTGAGGAGGAAATTTTGATATTTGAAGCCTCAGATTTTATCTTCAAGGTGCCGCCCGTAGTATCGAGGGCGCGGCGCGTTTTGATTAAACCCAGCGCCTCTTACCCGTTACCCTACCCGGTAACCACCAGTGCCGATATGCTGGCCGCGATAATAGCCAGCATCCGGCGCGTCAGTGATGCCGATATCCTTCTGCTGGAAGGTATCCCCGGTGGTGTGCCCACGCGCCCGATATATCAAGCCCTGGGCTACAACTTTCCCCGGGTGCTCACGCTGGATGTAAAGGACTGCATCTTCGTCGAAGTGGACAATCCCCTGCCCAAGCCGTTTGCCATACCGACTTTCTGGGTACCCAATGTCATACTATCCAGCGACTACCTGATAACGGTATCACCGCTGAAGACATATAACGGCACGGGCAGCTTCACCATAATGAACCTGCTCTCTCTGCTGCCGAGCATCAAGTATCAGGGAGAAACGCTCGGTGGTTGGGAGAGCCTTTACAGTCTGGGAATTGACAAGGTGCTGGCCGACCTCTACTTTACGCTACCCTTCGACCTGGGGATTGTCGAAGCCAGACAGAAGTTCGCCGTCAGGGAAGACCCGACCGAAGGTGAAGTTGAGGAATATGATAAGGTATTTATCGGTGAACCCTATGAGGTAGACCGTGAAGTCGCTGAGGCGTTGGGACTAAAGGTCGGCTATCTTGACCTGATTAAAATGGCCAAGGTTGAACTTGAAGCCTAACTGATTCTTATTTACAGGTGTTTCTATGGCTAAAGAAATAATAAGCGATGAGCCGACAAAGACACACTGGGCCATTGCCCTGGACTGGTTTCAGCAAAACAACCGCTCAATTTCGGTTCTAATCGAGAACTATCTGTGCCCCAAGTGCGCCAAGCAACTCAGCGCTGAAGGAAAAGAGAGCTCAACGGAAGCTCTCATGCCTACCATTCATGATTGCTGCTCCCAGACCCCGGGCTTCATCAATGAACGGTTACCCATTTTAGAGAGTATCTTCCGCCTTTTCCTGAGTAATGGCAACCAGCCCCTTGAACTGGAGGAACTCGGGCAACAGTTAAGCGAGTTACGCGGCGGCGACCCCTACCGCACCTCACCCGAGACCTTACTCTGTCTCCTTAAAAGCGACCAGTACTACGGGTTGCAGGAAACTAACGAGTAATCACGCCGGGCTAATGCCTGATACCGAAGCCGGTGTAATTCCCGGTGTATTCTGACCAGCTGGTTACCACCTTGTCTACTCCGGCGCCGGAGGGCCCCACCCTGAGATAACCGACCAGTTTCTCCAGTTGCTGCCTCTCGCCTTCGGCCCAGACCTCCACAGCCCCATCGGGCAGGTTTCGCGCATATCCGCTCAGACCTAACTGCCTGGCACATCTGTGAACAAAGGCACGGAAGAAGACACCCTGCACACGACCGTGAACAGTTGCCTGAAGTGAGGCCAGGTCAGTCATCATCAATCACTCCCGATGCTTCCGGTCAGGCGGCTATTGTTCTACCTCCTCGCCCTCTCCCTTCTTCGCCTTCTTAATTACCTCCACACTGGGTTTCGCCAGAATACTGACCGGGGGTAACTTCCTGGTATCCTTTTTTGCCTTTTTTGGCTCTCTACGCCTGTAATCACGTTTGCCCATAATAACACCTCGATATTACACAGGTGGTCCCGTTATCTGCAGTTTAACAAAGAGAATCTACTCCGTAAAGCCAGCGTCAAGCCGCTCCAGTGCTGAGCGGGCGGCTTCCGTCTCGGCCAGCTTTTTACTTTTACCGGTACCCATACCCAGAACCATGTCGTCAGCCATCACCTCAACTGTAAACCTTTTATCATGGTCCGGCCCTGCCTCCGCGACCAGCCGATAGGCAGGTATGGACTGAAATCTGGACTGCGTAAGCTCCTGCAGCCTGGACTTATAATCAACACCCGTGCCCTGGCTGACCGCTCTCGCCCATTCTTCACCAAGTAACCTCAGAACGAGGTCTCTGGTGACAGCCTCACCCTGGTCGAGATAAGCGGCGGCAATCACGGCTTCCAGTGCCCCCGCCAGGTTAGGCGTCTTGCCCCGCCCGCCACTTGCTTCTTCCCCCCTACCCAGATAGAGAAAATCGCCAAGCCGGACAGCCCGGGCCACGCGGGCCAGGGTATCCCGGCGCACCAGTGCCGCGCGGAGCTTGGTCATTTCACCCTCGCTGAGGTCGGGAAACTCCTGATACAGCTCTTCGGCGACGATAAAACCTAAAATAGCATCACCCAGGAACTCAAGCCTTTCATTGTGGCCGGAAACAAGGTCAGGATTCTCATTAATGTAGGAACTATGAACCACCGCCTGTTCCAGCAGGGACGGCTCGCTAAAAGTAACACCCAATAGCTCCTGCAAAGCGATTAAATCAGGCACGGGGAACCCCTTTCCTGTAATAACAATAAACCGTCGTACTCGAAGTGTCAAACCATGGGCCAATATAAGAATAGAGCACAGCCCGGGGCATTATGATACAATTGGTTTTAGCTAATTCAAAAGGAGGTCTGTAAGATGTCGAAAACACGTACTTACTTAAACGAGCACCTGCTAAAGCAATATTCTATCGGGCCCTGGCTAGGCGCATTCAAGGATTTAGTCAGCAGGACAATGTTTTATATGATGCCGGTAAATCTATTTATGCTGGCAGCTACCACCTACCATGTTACCGCCCGAGACTTTATCTGGCAATACGCCCCCTGGGTTAACTTCTGGATGTTCTTCGGCGTATTATTATTTGCCATCTTATGCGCGATGGTCATCGAATATAAGGTCATCTTTCCTTCATCCGTAATTTTTTCAAACGCACAGGGCTATAAGCATGGAAATCTGCTCAGGCGCGACCTGGATATAATCATGGGTGAAATACATAAGATTGAAGCCAAGCTTGATGCCATTAATACCAGAAATAATGAATATTCGGGAGAAAACGGCAAGGCAGCAGGTGATAATGACTGAAGAAATCGTGCCAATTCAATTCTTCTTCAAGGGAAGGGGAAGAAAAGGCCTCTGAATGTGATTGTATGAGCAGTGAAAAACCAGTGATAGCGTTGTTTAATTTTGACACATTCACTATTACTTACTATAATTTTAATGCGCTGGGGAGTCGTCTAG
>JAUWYU010000078.1 GCA_030615655.1 Dehalococcoidia bacterium | reverse complement strand
AAATACGGAAATATACTCAGATGCTACAAGGGGTCTTTGTCTACCTCACCCCCTTAATCCCCCTCTCCAAACTGGAGGCAGATGAACCCCGCAGATTAATATGTTTGGAGAGGGGGAGATATTTTTAAGACCCCGATTATATCGGGGCTCTTCGCAGGCTACTCCCCCTGGGGTGGCGGGGACAATTACGGGATAAGCAACGAATGATACGAGGGCGGCCAGCCTACGCTAACCTGCTCGCCGCTCCTCTGGAGCTCTGGCAGGCGAGAGCTACGGCGGGCAAGCAGGGTGGGAATAGATAACAAGGGGGTGGGGTGGAATGATTGAATAAGGGCAAAAACAATTATTAAAATTTTGGTGGCAACCATCTTGCATCTTGGAATAAACTGTGCTATAATGCTCTGGCAAAGATAAGAATAGTAATGTGGCGAAGTGGGTTTGATTCCCACTTTTTTAATTACTTTGAATAAGTATATCGGAGGTAATAATCCGAAATGAAGAGCGATTTTTTGCTCGCCATTACACAGCTCTCGGCGGAGAAGAATCTGCCGAAAGACGTGGTGCTTACCGCCGTGGAGTCGGCACTGGTATCAGCTTATAAGAAAGACACCTTTGCCTCCAACCAGAACATCGCCGTTAAGATTAATCCGAACAGCGGCAAGGTTGAAGTATGGGCTGAAAAGAGCGTGGTTGAGGTGGCCTCTGATAAACGCTACGAAATAACACTGGATGAGGCACAAAAGGTCAAAGAGGACGCTCAGATTGGCGACGCTATTATGGTTGAGGCTACGCCGTCCAATGCCGGGCGCATTGCGGCGCAAACAGCCAAGCAGGTTATCCTGCAGCGACTCCACGAGGCGGAACACAGTGCCATATTCGAGGAATATGCCGACAGAGAAGGGGATGTGGTCAGCGGGGTAGTACAGCGCTTTGAGATGGGGCAGGTCCATATTGACCTGGGCCGAACCGAAGCCATACTGCCTCCTTCCGAGCAGGTGCGCACCGAGCGGTACCGGGTGGGACAGCGCCTGAAGGTCGTCCTTTTGCAGGTGGCACGCACCAGCAAGGGACCGAGAGTAATCGTATCGCGTTCTCATCCAGACCTGCTTCGCCGACTCTTTGAGCTGGAGGTCCCGGAAGTTTACAACGGAACTGTAGAGATAAAGTCGATTTCCCGTGAAGCCGGTTTTAGAAGTAAGATAGCCGTAGTCGCTAAACAAGGGGGTATTGACCCGGTTGGCTGCTGCGTGGGTCTGCGCGGTATCAGGATACAGAATATCGTCAGCGAGTTGAACAGCGAGAAGATAGACGTCGTCATGTGGAACCCGGACCTGGCTGTCTTTATTGCCAACGCTCTCAGCCCGGCCCATATTATAAGCGTTGAACTGAATGAAGAGGAGCAGTCAGCTACCGTAATCGTCCCCGACAAACAGCTGTCTCTGGCTATAGGGAAAGAGGGACAGAATGCCAGGCTCGCCGCTAAACTCTCCGGGTGGCGGATTGATATCAAGAGTGCCTCATTAGCCGAAGCCGAGAAGCTGGAAAAAGCCAAGCTGGCTACTGAGGCCGCAGAAACGGCAGAAGTAGAAGCAGAAGAAGTGATTAAAGCGGCGGAAGAAGGGGCTGTCGCCGAGGAGATACCTGAAGAGATGCTGGCTGAGCTGGTCCTTCCGGGGGAAGGATTGGAACTTGCCGAGGAAGCTGCCGAAGAAGAGCCAGAGGAGGCGGCCAAAGAAGAGGTCGAAGCCGAACCGGTCGCTGATGAGCTACTTATACCACCACAAATTATCCTTGAGCCGCAGACAACAGAGGTAAAACCACGGCTCCGATTTGCTGAAGATATTATGGCACCCAAACGAACCAAGGGCACAGCCAAAACAACGAAAACGAAGAAGAAAAAGAAGGGTGCTTACGACAAGGATACCGGTGAAGACGGTGTCAAGGTTAGAAAAGGCCGTCGAGATTATACTGTAGAGGAGGATGAGGAGGATTACTAGTACCCGTTCGGTTCACAGCAGAGCAATACCCCAGCGGACCTGCGTGGCCTGTCGACAGATAAGAGCCAAACGAGAGCTGGTCCGCCTGGTGCGCACACCCGGGGGTGACATTGAAATTGATATCACCGGTAAAAAAGACGGGCGGGGTGCTTATCTATGCCCGGCCCGGGAATGCTGGGAGAGAGCCTTGAAAGGCAATCAGCTGGAACATACTTTACGAAGCAGTCTTACCCCGGAAAAGCGCGAACAGCTTATCAAACACGTAAAAGACCTTCCAGGAGGAGTTGATTAGTGCCGAGGGCCAAAAAAACGGATGATGTCGTCAAGCCCGTAGTGGAGAAGGCCAGCAAGAAACCTTCGCCACCAAAGGTACCGCTGCTTGATATTCCACGTTCCATAGGCGTCAGGCAACTGGCTGACCTTCTGAAGGTGGATTCAATTCAGATTATCAAACGATTGATGCGAAACGGCATCATGGCCAACATCAACCAAATCGTAGATTATGACACCGCCGCCCCCATCGTGACCGATTTTGGCTATAAACCACACCTAAAGCCACTTAAAGAACAGCAGCTGGCCAATGCCGCCGAAGAGAGCAAGAAGCTCAAACGGCTCTACGGCGCGGAATCCGATAATCTACAGCCACGACCTCCCGTAGTTACGGTGATGGGGCATGTCAACCACGGTAAGACCAGACTGCTTGATACCATAAGAGAAACCAATGTCATGGATAGCGAAGCCGGGGGCATCACCCAGCATATCGGCGCCTACCAGGCAACGGTCAACGGGCAGAAGATTACGTTCCTGGATACTCCCGGCCATGAAGCTTTCACAGCCATGCGGGCCCACGGAGCTAACATAACCGATGTTACCATTCTGGTGATAGCCGCCGACGACGGCGTCATGCCCCAGACTATCGAAGCGATAAACCACGCCCGGGCTGCCGAGGTGCCCATCGTCGTGGCTATTAATAAAATCGACAAGGACAATGCCAACCCGGACATGGTTAAACAACAGCTAACTGACGCCGGCCTGGTTATCGAGGAATGGGGAGGCAACATCGTATGCGCTCAAATCTCGGCTAAAGAGAAGACAGGCATTCCGGAACTGCTGGAAAGCGTACTGCTAGTTGCCGAAATGGAGGAGCTAAAGGCATCGCCATCGCTGCCAGCCGCCGGAGTCGTTATCGAAGCTAAGATGGACAAGACTCGTGGTCCACTGGCAACGGTGCTGGTACGGACGGGCACTCTAAAATTGGGTGATACCGTGGTAGTCGGTAATACCTGGGGAAGAGTAAGGGCCATGTTTAACGATGTCGGCAAGCGGATAAAGAAGGCCGAGCCAGCGACCCCCGCCGTAGTTCTCGGCTTGGACATTGTTCCCCAGGTCGGAGACAACCTAACAGCCGTGGCTGACGAACGCCATGCCCACGCCCTGCTGGCAAAGCACAAGGCGAAGATAGAGCAAGAGACCCCGCTGGCAACAAAAGCGGTTAATCTCAATAATCTTTATGACCAGATAAATGCGGGAAAGGTGAAAGAACTCAATGTCATCCTCAAGACCGACGTCCAGGGCAGTATCGAGCCGATAAGAAGCTCCCTGGAACAACTGGGGACAGATGAAGTACAGGTGAGAATCATCCACGGCGGCACCGGCAATATCACCGAAAGCGATGTTATGCTGGCCACAGCTTCCAACGGATTAATTATCGGTTTTAACGTCAGTTCAGAAGAAGGCGCCCGACGACTGGCGTCCACCAAAGGGGTCGACGTCCGCTACTACGATGTGATTTACAGTCTGGCAGATGATGTGGACAAGGCGCTGAAGGGCATGCTGGAACCCACTTACACAGAGGTTATCGACGGACAGGCCGAAGTAAGGGCTATCTTCCCGGCAGGCAAGGGAGCCAAGGCAGCCGGCGTCTATGTTAACGATGGCAAGGTAAGCCGTAATGCGTCCGTCAGGGTGCGAAGAGGTGATGAAATACTGGCTGACTCTACGGTAAGCAGCCTGAAGCGCTTCAAGGATGATGCTAAAGAGGTAGCGGCCGGCTACGAGTGCGGTGTGGGTATCAAGGACTTCAATGATTTCGAAGTCGGTGATACGCTGGAATTCTACAGAATGGAAAAAGACGGGTAAAAGCGATACCCCGGCTTCAGGTAATGGCACATCGTATTGAACGGGTAAATAATCTCATCAGGCGAGAAGTCAGCGAATTAATTCAGCATGAGCTCAGAGACCCACGTCTCGACAGCTTTGTAGCTGTAACCGAGGTCATCACTTCTGCCGACCTTAAATATGCCAAAGTCTTTGTCAGCTGTATCAGCGGGAAGCAGGAGGAACAGAAGACACTGGGAGTATTAAACTCGGCTTCCGGTTTCCTGCGCACCGAACTGGCCAAGAAGATAAGGCTGCGGCGCATTCCCGAGTTAAGCTTCTACTGGGATGATTCCATCGAGCATGGAGACCACATACTGCGGCTGCTCGACCAGGTCAGCACGGAAGAGGAAGGCTAGCTGCTAATCAACACCCGCACAAGGACAAACTTTGGACGGCATACTGAATATTGACAAGCCCAAAAAACCTTCGTAGCTTATTGCCATGAGCGGAAGGAACAGCCTTGGACGGTATACTGAATATCAATAAGCCTCAGAATAGGACGTCTTTCAGCATTGTGGCCATGGTGAAACGGCTGAGCGGTGAGCGGCGCGTGGGTCATGCCGGCACCCTTGACCCGGCGGCTACCGGAGTCCTGCCGGTCTGCCTCGGCAGGGGAACACGCATCGTCGAATTTCTGGTGGACACGACCAAGGCGTATCTTGCCCGGATTGAACTGGGCGCGGCTACCGACACCTACGACAGCAGCGGCCGGATTACCATGCAGGGAGACCCCTCCGGCATCGATAAAAACCAACTGGAATCAGCCCTGGACCCGTTCCGGGGTCGCATCCGGCAGACCCCGCCCATGTACAGCGCCGTGAAGCATAAAGGCAAACCGCTTTACGAACTGGCACGGGAGGGAATAGAAATCGAGCGCAAAAGCAGGCCGGCGACAATATACCGCCTGGAAATCATTTCCTGGCAACCGCCGGTGTTCACCGTGGAGGTAGAATGCAGCAAGGGCACCTATATCCGCTCACTGGCTCACGACCTGGGGCAGTCTCTGGGCTGCGGCGCTCATCTAAAGAGTCTGGTCCGCACCAGGTGCGGGTTCTTCGACATCAAGGATGCAATCTCAATATCTCAACTCGAGGAAGCATTCCGCTACGGTTACTGGGAGCAGTTTTTGTATCCCATAGATACCGCTCTGCGGCATTACAAGGCTATAGTGGTCAATGACGCCACCGAGGAAACCATCAGGAAGGGTAGCCCGGTGGTCCTGGAAGAAAGCGACAACCGCGATAAAAGTGGCAACTCCGGGCAAAAACACTGCCGCGCCTACACCCTAGACGGCCGCTTTCTGGGCATACTCCGTAGCGTCCCCGGAGAAAGCGTCTGGCAGCCTAAAAAGGTGCTGTTGTAACCCACATGAAGAGTGTTGTAATTGACATTGAAAAGCCCATTATGCAGTAAAGACCATGCTCCAAAAAGGGTGAAGACCTATGAAGCTAGTTCATGAAGATGAGCACGGGGCTTACTCAGGAGTACACGCGGAGTTCCTAAAGGAGTTTGTACCGAAGGAAAGCAACCCCAACTTCGAGATATATGATTCGCAGGATAATCACAGGCGATTTATTGCGGTAAAATCTTCCCGCCTACCTGATGACCAGGACTTAGCTGAAGGCAGATATGGGATCGATTTTAACAGAGCTAAGCCGGAATTGCAGGAAGCACTTCGGTATGGCGCGGAACTGCCTCATGCCTTAGAAAACATGAAGTGGCTTGCCAATACGGCTTTCGCTGCCACCACCAAAAAGGAATATGACAGAAAATCCTCAGCCTGGGAAAATTTTTACTCCTATATCTGGGGTACGAAAGTAAAAACAATCTGGGTTACGCCGCACTCAGGGAGCGTAGCCAGGGCGCCTGATGATATTTTGCCTTATCCAAAGACCGCAGTTGACGCTTTCACTGCCGGGGTTGCAGCCTCATGTGCATTCAATCATAGAAACAAAGCACTAAAAAGGCTCATGATATATATTCATAGCAGTAGTTTTCTTGGAACGCTCCTCGAACTAGGGGGATTCGGCATAATAGACGAGGAGAAACTGGCTGCCGTCGCTACGAAGGTCGAGATGAAATACCATGAAAGAGCCCAAATCCTGGATGACGAACATAAACAGTATTTCTTTCTTACGGCTACCAGATGGCTTGAGCATATCAAAAACAAGACAGGGACACTGAATATCAAGGAATTAGAGCACATTTCAACGACGGATAGGCGCCGTGTGGAACTCATAGTAAAAGAGTTGAAATTATACGGACAAGAAATAAAAGAATTCACACCGGAAGAGTTTAAAGAGGCTATTGACAGCCTGAATAATACAGAAGTGCCGGTGATATCAAGTAATTACATATTTCCAGCGAGTCACGTAGGTAAAATACTAAGGATATCTGAAAAAATCAGCCAGGGTTTATTGCATTCCGCGCTCAATATCGAATGCTCAAAGTTATATCTAGCCAGGGAGCCTGAGTTAATAACAAATATGATTTTAGATATTAAAAACGAGCTTTTCGATTAAAGATTGAAGTTGAAAAGAAGGAATCTGTCAGCTTAAAAAGTGCTTATTTAGCCATCAGCAGATGTGGCTATCTTTATCATAATCATTTTGGAAACCTATCCCCCTTTGTCCCCCTTCCCTTAGGTATTTGTGAAGGGAAGGGGGAAATAGTTTTTCGAAGGGTCTAACGCCCCTTCGAGCTTCCCCAAACGTTTCCGTTCAAGGAGTTTATGAGGGAGGACACAACTAAAAGAGGGGATGGCGCCTCGAAGAGTCTTCTCCTTACGAGGAAGCAAGGAGACTGGATTCCCGCTTTCGCGGGAATGACAGAAGGGCGCTGCGCACTCCCCGTGGGGTGATGGGGTATACACTTACGGGATAAGCCGCGGATGATACTGGGCGGCCAG
>JAUWYU010000037.1 GCA_030615655.1 Dehalococcoidia bacterium | reverse complement strand
ATCCACAGGGACATTAAAGTCAACCCGAACCAGGACTCTTTTATCACTGACTTCTATGTCCCTGACGGTCATCTTGTTCATGTATGGCTCCTGGCTACCGGTAATTTAAAAATAAAAATCAGGCGGTCTTCGCTTTATCCTTAACCTTTAGTGCCAAATCAGGGCTAACGTCAGGGAACATTTCTAAAACTCGCCGCACAATACCCCCGGTATCCAGACCGTATTTGGAGCGCAGAATAGCCTGAGTCCCATGTTCCACAAACTCGTCCGGGGCGCCAATGTTCTTCACCTGTACGTCATACTGGCCTGACTCCTGGAGGAGCTTGAGCACACCGCTGCCGAAGCCACCACTCAGGACATTTTCTTCAACCGTAACCATGCGTTTAATACGACCGGCCAGGTCTATTACGAGCGACGCATCCAGCGGCTTGGCATAACGAGCGTTAACCACAGTAGCTTCAATTCCCTTTGAGGCTAACTCACCCGCGGCCTCCCGAGCAGGAGCCACCGTGGAACCTAAAGCGAGGATAGCCACGTCTTGTCCATACCTGACAACCTCACCCACACCCACAGGGATTTCACGGAGCACCGTATCCAATTTCACACCCAGGCCGGGGCTGCGAGGGTACCGTACCGCCATGGGCCTGCCCGATTTTATCGCGGTATACAGCAGGTGCTGAAGCTCGTTTTCATCCTGCGGTGCGGCCACAATCAGGTCAGGAATTAACGTGAGGTAGGAAATATCAAAAGTTCCCTGATGTGTTTTACCATCGTCGCCGACAATCCCCCCGCGGTCAATAGCAAAGACGACAGGCAGGTTCTGAAGGCAGACATCATGAATAATCTGGTCAAAGGCACGCTGCAGGAAGGTCGAGTATATAGCCACAATCGGTATGAAACCCTGTATCGCCAGTCCGGCGGCAAAGGTAACGGCATGCTGCTCGCATATGCCGACGTCAAAGACACGTTCCGGAAACTCAGTTTCAACGATGCTCAGACAATTACCTTCGGGCATGGCCGGGGTAACTACTACCAGTCTGGGTTCCTCACGAGCTAACCGGAGCACTGTCTGGGCAAATATCTCACTGTAGGTTGGGACTTTCTCACTATTTCCGCCTTTGGCCGCTACGCCGTGGAAATAGACAGCGTTACTCTCGGCAGGAGAATAGCCCTTACCCTTCGTGGTGACCACGTGGACAAGAGTCGGCTTGACGGCACGGTCCCTGACCCGGGCAAGAACAGTTTCAAGGTCATGAATATTATGTCCGTCAATCGGCCCGATATATGTAAAGCCGAGTTCTTCCCAGATGGGTGTCGGCATAAAAAATTCCTTGAACCTGTCCTCTATTTTCTGACCCAGATGCCACAGGTCTTCACCCCTGGGCAGAGCCGTGATAATCTTCTTGCCTTTCTTCTTGGCTTTGCGTAAATTCTGGTCGAACCGCACACGGCTTAATAGCTTGGCCAGGGCACCCACGGTAGGTGAAATGGACATGCCATTATCGTTAAGAACCACGATGAGTCTGGAACCCAGGTGGCCTGCCTGGTTGAGCGCCTCAAAAGCCATGCCGGCCGTAATGGCACCATCACCGATAACCGCTACCACATGATAATCGTCGCCGGCCAGGTCACGGGCGATGACCATGCCGAGTGCGGCTGAAATCGAAGTGCTGGCATGACCGGCGCCGAAGGGGTCATGTTCGCTCTCGTCACGGCAGGTGAACCCGGATAGTCCTCCGTACTGGCGCAGGGAACTGAATTCTTTCCTGCGTCCGGTAAGCAGCTTGTGCACATAGCTCTGATGTCCCACATCCCAGATAATCTTGTCCTCAGGGCTGTTGAAGACCCGATGGAGAGCTATGGTGAGTTCAACGACACCAAGGTTGGAGGCTAAATGTCCGCCGGTAGTGTTTACCGTGGTTATGATTTCATGCCTGAGCTCGGCAGCCAGTTTCTCCAGTGCCGCTAGCGATAATCCTTTTAAATCAGAGGGACTATCGATTTTATCCAGCAATCTCGGCATAGTCTTCTTACTTATCAATCAAGGAACCAATTTCAATACTATCAATGTAGACGAATAATTGTCAAGTTGACCGACTGGGGGAGTCCATTTTCAACGGCCAACTTGACGCTATAGGCATCTATTTGTTACACTCCCGCAGTGGCATCTATAGAACAAGCATTACTGGACTTCATAGCGGCTACCTACGAATTGCTCCAATGGCCGGGAGTCGTGGGCCTCATGGCTATCGAGAGCGCCTGTATCCCATTCCCCAGCGAACTAATCATGCCCCTGGCGGGATGGATGCTTATCAAGGAGCAGTCTTTACCCGCCATCTATACACTGGCAGCAGGTGCCTATGGAGCTCTGGGCAATACCATTGGTTCAATCATCGCTTATGTAGTGGGGATGCGGGCCGGCCGCCCTCTATTGAACAAATATGGCCGCTATATCTTGATATCTCAACATGACCTTGACCTGGCTGACCGATGGTTTTCCCGAAGTGGCAGCTGGACAGTCTTCGTTTCCCGCCTGCTGCCGGTAATACGTACATATATCAGTCTACCGGCCGGGATAGCCAGAATGAACATCATCAAGTTTCTGGTTTATACCTTCATCGGCTCGTTCATCTGGAGCTGGGGACTGGCTTACGGCGGTTACCTGATGGGAGAACACTGGGAGAAAATACGATCCGTCATGCGTCCTTTCGACCCGGTATTCATCGCGATAGTACTCGGCCTCATTGCTTTCTATATTTACAGACATATCAGGCATACCAGCAAAAAAGCCTGAACAAAGCTAACCGGTATCTTGACCTGTCTCCCCATTCATGATACCTTTTTAAAGGTAGAATGCTGTCCCTGTAGCTCAGATGGATAGAGCGGCTGCCTTCTAAGCAGCGGGTCGTGGGTTCGAATCCCTCCAGGGACGCCATTTCAGACTCAAGCTGAGGCTGTTTTAACCCTGCAATTTAGCTTGATGTTCCTTCCTGCCAGTTAGCCGTTACGTAGGCAAAAGCGGGTGGATAGAACCTGCCGGAGCCAACGGCTCTTATGCCGCTGAGGAGATCGGAACTGGCAGCTCGCTTAGGAATGAAGCCCTGCGCTCCCGCCTGCTTGGCGACAAACATGTTCTCTTCCTCATCGTACTGCGTTAAAATCAGAACCTTTGTTTCCGGGTATTCCTCGGTTATTCGCCTGGTCGCTTCCAGTCCGCTCATCACCGGCATGACTATATCCATAAGCACCACGTTGGGCAGAAGCCGCTTTGTCTTGTCAATCGCCTCCTGCCCGTTAGCGGCCTCACCTACAACATCCATATCCTTCTGTAGTGAGAGAACGGCGCATATGCCATCCCTGACCATGGTATGGTCATCCGTTACCAGTATCTTTATTAGTTTGAAGGTTTCTTCCAGCAGACCTTGGATTTGAGGTACCAGTACCGCCGGCTCTACCGGCTTGGAGACATAACCCTCAGCCTCCAATTGCATGCCTTCTTCCCGACGCCATCCCCTAACATCCCGCTCCTCAAACCTGGCATCAATTATCAGGAGCGGTACATTCTTATATTTGGGATGCCCTTTTAACCACTGATGGAGTCGGAATGCCTCACCGGCTGGAGTTATAGTACCCAGAACAACAATATCGGGGCGCTCTTTCATCAATTCCTCAACCTTTTTCCCGTTATCGGTGAGTACTTGATAGGCTTTAGCTTCTAAAGTCCTCTCAAAAGCGTCTACGAAATCAGGCTCGTCATCTATCAACAGAATTTTTTTACTGCTTCCCATTTCACCTGCCTCCTTCTCTTAGATTCAGACAGACCGCTTACCAGTCCGGCGGCGCACCTTAACCAGTTGAGCCGCCTCCAGAATTTCAGGTACAATGTTTTCATTGCCCACGGCCATGATATGGACGCCATGGCACAGATTTTCCTCCTTTATTGTCCGGATAAATTCAGCGGCAATCTCGATCCCTTTCTGAAGCCCTTTGCCCTTCTCCACACCGGCAAGCTCGTCAATCATAGACTGGGGCACCATTATTCCGGGAACATTCTTATTCATGTAGCGTGCCATGCCGGCTGAAGACAGTACGATAATCCCGGCTAGAATCCTGACATCAAACTGGGAGGCATATTGCATGAACCGTCGAAGGCTAGCCAGGTTAAAAATCCCCTGCGTCTGCAGGAACTGTGCCCCGGCGGCAACCTTCTTATCAAATTTAATGAGCTGCGGCTCAATAAAATCTGCCTCGGGATGTACGGAAGCACCGATGCAGAATTTAGGGGTACCCTTGAGCTCATTACCGGCAATATCCATCCCCGATTCCATCGTCTTTATCATCTTCAGAAGCTGCACTGAATCGAGGTCAAAGACAGGCTTAGCTTCCTTAGTGTCCCCCACGTCAACGGAATCGCCGGTGAGACAGAGCACGTTGGTGATACCCCGGGAATATGCCATAAGCAGGTCAGCCTGAAGCGCTATGCGGTTGCGGTCACGGCAGGTCATCTGAAAGATAGGCTCACCGCCCCGCTCCTTTACCAGAAGACAGCCACCCAACGAGGGGAAACGCATCACCGAGCTCTGACCATCGGTGACGTTAATGGCATCAACCCTGTCCTTGAGCAAATCAACATGGTGGACCATCTCGTCAATATCGGCACCTTTTGGCGGTCCGACCTCCGTTGTTACCAGAAACTCTCCAGAGTTAAGCTTTTCCTCAAATAACGAGTTAGCCATTATTTTCTCCTGCCTCCGTATTAGCTTTGGTTATGACGCGCTTAGGTCTGGCGACTGCCAGAAAGTTCCTCGGTGGGTAATACCGCCGCATCTTTTCCAGTTGCTGCAGCCTTTCCAGGCGATTGTAAATTAATATCCAGGCACAATCCATATCTGTATTAGCCTCACACTTGCCATTTTTGGTACCGGCGCATGGACCATTGAGTATCCCTTTGGTGCACCTGGTGATAGGGCAAATGCCTCCCGTCTCTTCCAATCGGCACTCCCCGCAGGCAGCACACCGCTCGTCCCAGATTCCCCACTCCTTGGCCATGCCCATGAAAGCCGTATTTACACCGGGTAAAACGGGTGTATCGGGGAAACGCTCGGCAATCGCCTGCACACCAATGCCACAGCCCAGCGAGAGAATAGTATCCACATCATCGATTTTATCGTCAAGCACTTCCAGGAATTCATAGTCGCACTGTCTTTTCACGGTGTATTCGGAGAAGGAGTGAGTGCCTTCCCCGCTTTTTGACTGTGCCAGCCGCAGGGCGCCGTGGAGAAAGGATGTTTCACGTTCACCGCCGGCATTGCAAACCGTCATGCAGGTGCCACAACCGAGTATCATTACTCTCTCATAAGGGGCAATCATTCTCATTATTTCTTCCAGGTTCTTTTGTTCGGCGACTATCAACTTTTCACCTCCTGCATTAACACCGAGGCCAGGTAGAGCCCACTGATTTTTTCCGTAAAATTGTCCAATTCCCGAGCAGGGTCTTCATTTGTCATGTCCGGAGAGAAGGCATGCAGACGCTCCGGCTCAAGCCCGACCTGCGCCAGCGTCTTCCTGACCCTGGCCACACGCTGTTGTACCCACGAGGCAGTATTTTCACGGGCGCATTGCTCACCGCAACCGGCGATGAAAACTCCATCAGCGCCCATTTCGAAGGCACGCAGCATCTGGTCAGCTTCTACTTTGGCAACACAGAGAACGGGCACAATCCAGACTCCCGCCTTGGCGCTCCGCCACAAACCAGCCAGAGCCCCGGTGCCAAAAAGTCCGTATTGGCAGCAGAAACCGACAATGAATGGCTTATACTTTGATTCTGCCGCGGACTTAAGAGTATGCTCCAATTCTTCAGCTATATGACGCCGGTCATATGGTTTACGCATGATTATGGCTTTAGCCGGGCATTCGGCGATACAGATACCACAGGCCTGGCACTGTTCCACTGGTATCTGGATAGTGCCACTGTCATCTATATACGGTGCGTGATATGGGCATACTCTCAGGCAGTTGAGGCAGGTGGCGCACTTATCCTGAAACAGTATTTCGGCACCCATGCCACACCGCAGGCACCTTCTCGCTTCATTCGTCGCGGTCTCCCAGTCGTAGACAAGCTCGACGGGTTTGAAGTCCTTCGCTCTGTCTTCAAGCGGTAGGATTGCCGGCTCAATACGGCCTATCTTCCTTATCATCTGTATCGTTTCCGGCAACAGGTCACCGGTCAGGGTTTCTCTGTCTACTTTGTCGGCGACCGGATACCGGTGCTGGAGATAATCATCAATGCGTGAAGCGGCCATCCTGCCCGTCGCCAGCGCTTCCGTTACGGTGGCCGGGCCGGTGACAGCATCCCCACCGGCAAAGACTCCTGCCCTGTTAGTCGTCAACGTTACCGGGTCGACCTGAATAGTGCTTCCCTTGCCAATGCGAATGCCGAATTCACCCGGTGTCTGTGGTGCCTGTCCGATAGCTGCAATGAGAGTATCGAATTTCCTTTTGAACTCACTACCCTCAATGACTACAGGACGTCGGCGGCCGCTTTCATCGGGGTCACCGAGCTTCATTTTTACACAGGTTACACTTAACCTCCCGGCTTCTCTTCTTATCGCTGTAGGTGTTACCAGATAAAGAATTCCTATACCTTCTTCCTGAGCCTGTTTGACTTCTTCGGGGTCAGCCGGCATTTCCGCCCGGCTGCGCCGGTAAAGGATAATTACCTTCTTTGCCCCCAGGCGAGCGGCCGTACGGGCGGCATCGATGGCAACATTGCCACCGCCCACCACCGCTACCCTATCCCCCAGAGACGGCTTGAGCCCGAGATTTACTTCGCGGAGGAAAGTTGCCCCGTCTATTACCCCAAGACTATCTTCTCCGTCTATCCCTATTTTGAGGCTCTGGTGGGCGCCTATGGTGATAAAGATAGCCTTGTAACCCAGTTCAAAGAGCAAGTCCAGAGAGACCACTCGTGTATTAGTCCTTATTTCCACCCCCATCTGGGTCAGCCTCTGAACCTCAGTGTCCAGTACCTGGCGGGGCAGTCGGTACCGGGGAATACCCACCCGGAGCATACCACCCAGCTCGGTATGGGCTTCGAAAATGGTTGCCGCATAGCCGAGCTTTCTCAGGTAATAGGCACAGGCCAATCCGGCCGGTCCGGAGCCAACTATGGCAACTCTTTCACTGCGCGTAGTTTCGGCTTCGGCTAGTATCATCCGGTCCCCACCGAATTCCACAGCGAATCTCTTTAATGCCCGAATAGCAACGGGATTGTCTACCTGGGTACGCCGGCAGTCTTCCTCGCAGGGGTGAGTACAGACATAGGCACATATGGAGGGAAATGGATTGCCATTTCGGATAACCTGTAGTGCTTCCATGATTCTTCCCTGGGCAACTAAATCAACGTACTCCCTGATATCCATATGCAGCGGGCAGGCAGCCTGGCAGGGAGGCACGAGGCTGCGATTCGGGTGCCTCACCAGCCTTTGGGGCCCATAATCCTGAGCATTTTCGGCGGGTGAATACATCTTATCTCCTTTGAACAATACTAGTCCCTAACTGTATATTACTGCTGTTCAAAGGAAAGGCCAATAGGAAATTCCTTGGGACAGATAGGAATACTACCACGGAGTTTTTACTAGGGAAATACCCCAATTAGACCTGGGGAAAGTACTAGGGTTGGGGAGAAAATGAAGCTCACTAGTCTGACATTACAGGGTTATAACTCTTTTACGTATGGCAAACTTGATAAGGTCGGTCTTATTGTGGATATTCAGCTTATTCATCATGCTGGTCTTGTACCACTCCACGGTCTTGGGACTGACAACCAGCATATCGGCTATTTCACGTGCCGTATGTCCCTCAGCAACGAGCTTGAGCACTTCTCTTTCTCTATTTGTTAGCTGCTGGTAAGGGTCTTTATCCCCTTCCGTACCAATTTTTTGCTGACATTCCTCAATCAGGACCGCGGCTGCCGACGGGGATAGGTAGGACTCACCCCTGTAGGCAGCCTGAATAGCCGAGGCAAGTTCGGAGAACGCCATCATTTTGGTAATAAACCCGCAGGCTCCGGCTTCAATAACCGGGATGACGTATTCACTATCGTCATACTGGGTTAGTGCCAGCACCCGGGTCTTCGGGAATTCCTTGCGTATCCGGCGTGTCGCTTCCAGGCCACTCATGATAGGCATGGATAAGTCCATAAGCACAACATCAGGTAAAAGCTCCTGTACTTTCTCCAGGGCTTCCCTGCCATTGGCTGCCTCACCAACAACCTCTATATCGGAAACAAGCGCCAGCAGAGCCTGAATGCCGTCCCGCACCAGGGTATGGTCATCAGCTATCAGTACTCTTATCTTCTTCATCTATTATATTCCCCGCCAGCGGAATCTTCGCCGTAACCTTGGTTCCTTTTCCCGGGCTTGACTCAACATAGCCAAGGCCACCCAATTGACTTGTTCTCTCTCTCATGGTGAACAGGCCGGCTCCCCTGCCACTGCGCTCCACACGTGTCAGCTTGCTGACATCAAAGCCTTTACCGTCATCTTCAATAGTTAATACGCATTCAGTATCACTACATTCCAGCTTGATAGAAGCATTCTTAGCTTCCGAATGCTCCAGGATATTGCCTATTACTCCCTGGGCAATGCGGAAAAGCGTTACCTCAACTTCAGATGGGAAGCGCTGGTCAGTGCCTCTGAAATCCGTTGATAAATCAATGCCCTGGGCTTGGAGGGCATCCTTAGCATAACGGTGAATCGCCGCTGACATTCCCAGTTCATCCAGCAGCGTAGGACGAAGCTCCTTCATCAGCTTTACTATCTCGGTGCCAGCATGAACCGTGTGGGAGTGTATTTTATTAAGCTTCTCCATAAATTCAGGGTCGTCATAACCCTTCATCTCCGCTATGCCAATGATTGCCTGCAGGCTTAGCGTTAAGCTGGTGAGAGATTGGGCAGTCTCATCGTGCAGTTCTGAGGCAATCCTCTTTCTTTCCTGCTCCTGGGCCGTCAGGGAGTGCCGAAGGAGTGCCCGGTACCTTTCACCTACTCTAGCCAATCGTTCATATAACTTTGCCTGGTCAATGGTAGTACCGAGGTAGTCGCCGATGGAATTGAGGAGAGAAACATCATCGGCACCGAAACGTCCAACCACGTGACTGAAGATATTCATAACACCGACCACGCTATCCTTGGCTTTCAGCGGAATACTAACGAACCCTTTAATGCCCTCAGCTCTTACCACATCAGGTCTGCCCACACGTGGGTCCCTGGAGATATCCTCCAATAAAATAGATTCGCCAGTTTGGGCTACCCTTCCCGTAATACCTTCACCAAGGGCAAATTGCTTGATTTCAGCCAGTTTGGACGGCAGACCACGCTGAACACGATAAGACAGCGTTTTGGTCTTTTCGTTCAGGAGCAGAATGCCACCCATAGCGCCATTAATTATCTCCAGTACATTATCCAGAGCCAGTCTCAAGATAGTATCCAGGTCCGCCAGGCCGCTAACCGCGCCGGAAATATGACTCAAGGCTGAGAGCTGATGATGCCGCCTCAAAATCTGAGCCTCAAGCTCTCTCTCGGCGGTAACGTCCCGCCTCATTTCGACTATTGCCTTGGTGTTGGTAGACCTGTCATGGATGGGATACGCCGTAATTTTGAGATAGGTATCAGTGCCGGGTGGAGCCGGGTGAATGGTGGTTACAGCGCGGCCACTTTGCAGGATTTTTCTGAGCGGACAGTCCCATAGAGGAGCACCGCAGGGCTGGTTTCTCCCGTGAAGAACCGTATAGCAAAGCTGTCCTACCGTGGACTCAGCGCCTCCCTGAAGTCTCTTTATCGCTGCCGCGTTGGCGAATCTGATTCGGTATTCATCGTCGATAACCAGAATCTCGTCTTCGACGCCATCCACTACATCCTGGATGGTTATTTCTAAATCCAGGTTTTCGAAGGTCTGCTGAGCCACCTTCCCACTCTTGTGCATCTCTACCCACCCCCGTATGCCTATATTTAAAAATAGAACAACACTCAGGCGTTGTCAAGCGAAGGACTCGCCAGAGAACATATATCCGGATATGTAACCTCCCGTTAGAACGTGGCTCAACAATCAGCTAATTTTATCATGCTAACTTGAAATTCTTACGTTCCTAAGGTCATACCATCCCTTGACTTTATCACCTTATAGAGTAAGAATATTAAAAATTATACTGCCCAGTCTGTATCTCACTAATACACCGGGAACAAGCACACAGATATTAAAATGGCGATATCAGGTTCGAACGCGTGATTTAATAATGAGAGATAAAGGAGTGATAATATGGCGGAAAACAGGAAACACGGGGAATATATCACAGAACTAAAGACGATGATGTCTATTTTCCAACAGGTTACCGCACCACAGGTAGCTGTCGCCGGCGGTAGGGATTTAAATGGCGCCAATTTTTCACTGGGCTGGTCATATCTTACACAGCCGTTCCTCATGGTAGGAGATGCTCATAAGCATGATTTCGAGCAGATTATTTTCTTCCTCGGCGGCGACCCCAACAATATCGAGGAGTTTGGCGCCGAGGTTGAGATGCATCTGGGAGAAGACCAGGAAAAACACATTATCAATTACACCTCATGCGTCTATATACCGGCCGGGCTGACGCATGGTCCCCTCAATATAAAAAGGGTTACCAAACCTATCGTGTTTATT
>JAUWYU010000012.1 GCA_030615655.1 Dehalococcoidia bacterium | reverse complement strand
CTACCTGGTCGGCGCCCTGCTCCTGGCAATGGCCATCACCGGCGGCGTGTTCGCCTACGGCTTCATCAACGCCTCCACCACGCTTAGCGGGAGTATGGTTGCACAGAACTTTGCCGATGTGTCGGCAAACACGACAGGCATCGCCGCCATTGACTGGAATGGATGGGGATACTACAAGGGCGCCATCACCTCGAACTATGCTGGGCATGCCACCAGTGGCACGCCTATATTCAACATAGACACCTCCACCTCAAACTACACGGGCGACCTGGTGGTCACCGTCTCCATCGGTAATGCCGACGAGCTGGCCAAGCGTTACCGCGTATTTGCCCTGAAACTCGGTATGTGCTACTCCGACGGCAGTGTAATAGACATTAACGAGAGCTCCGACAACGGAAGTGGCGATATATATGACTGGGTCATGCTCACCCTGAGCAACGGTGAGGTTTCCATGTTCCCGCAAGGTTTCACAGGCACGGCCAACCTTACTACCGTCAGGGTCAAGAGCGGCTTCTTCATCACCCACGTCAAACCGTTCGGAACCTGGGGTGGTGACTGGGACCCCGACCTGTTCTGTGAAGTTGCCCAGAGGTAATATAGTATGAATTAAGGCTGTAGGGTGGCAGGAACACACGAAACACCCTGCCACCCTACCAACCAAAAAGGAAATTTCTAATCATGAAAATCGTCAGAGGCAAAGAGATAAAGAAGAAAAATAACAGGAATCTGATTTTTATCGGAATAACGATACTGGCGCTGGTGTTGACCGCAGGGAGCTTCGCTTACACCTACCCCGGGTTCGCCACAGCATCACTGGGTGCCACCGCACATGACGAACCATTCATCACCCATGAGCTGTCGGCTGACCAACCTCTCTGGGATGACATCCTGCCCCAGCGCCTGTATTATTCCGAATATCTCTTGCCCAATGCTTATGGCGACGATACCGAGCTGCCGACTCAGCACCCCGAAGAAGGAGAGCACTGGGACAAAGTTGATGATCTATACGCTGACGATTATGGCACTTATGTATCCACCCTATCTTCAAAACACTGGGAGAGAGACCTGTACAACCTCAGTAACCCTATAATGTATACAGGCCAAGAGACCATACTGAGCGTCACCGTTTACTTCCGCTTTGCCGCTGCTGGCGACTATAACGCCCTCGCTATGGCGGCTATCAAAACCAACGGAGAAGTCCACGAAGGACCTAATGAAGTTCATCTAGGTAACCTTTTTGAGACTAAATCATACAGATGGGTTACTAATCCCGCCACTGAAGACCCGTGGACATTTGAAGAAATAAACGACTTGCAGGCAGGGATCACCATAAGAGGAGCGGATAAATACCAGCCGGCTCTCTGCACCCAGGTCACGGTATGTGTTGATTATGAATACGTTATCATTGAGGGCGAGGTACCCGCGGGCAACCTGTATGATATCACACCCCACCCCGACTATACGGGCGACCTGATGGTCAAGCTCTACATCACCAATACAAGAGACCTGCTGAAAGCGTACCAGTACCTCAATATGAAAGTATACGTTTACGGCTCGCTGGAAGCAGAAAAGGACCCTGATTACCAGGTTCTCAGCATTGAAAACGGCGTGATTATCTTTAATATAGATGGTGGCTCTGCCCCGACTTACACTATCGAAATTGTCGGCGGCGGCTACCGCGTGCTTTCCGCCGATACTGAAGATTGGGCAGAAGGCTGGAGCATAATTCCTGAGTTCTACTGCGAGGTGACCCAGAGGTAAGATGGGGTAGTATCATGAAACGCGCAATCGGACTTATATTCCTAGTAGCAGCCTGTATCGTGGGGTTCCTCTCCATCAGAGGGACAATGCCCTTTATGCCCATCTTCGGCTCCAGTATGGAACCTGCCCTTCAGTCCGGCGGCCTGCTCATGATTGAACCCATTGATGCCAAGGACGTGAAGAAGGGCGATATCATCGTCTACAATGTCCCGAGCATGGTCCGCGAATACTATAACTATCCGCCAACGATAGCCCACAGAGTGATAGAAATTATAACTGTGCCGTCGCTGGGCTTTCGCACCGCCGGAGACAATACCGGTGAAGACCCGTTCACGATAAGACCCATGGATTTGAGGGGCACGGTGGGTAACCAGATACCCTACCTCGGTCTTCCTCTCCTGTTTTTCCAGAGCCAGCAAGGCTTAATATTTGTTATCGTCGCCCTCTCACTGCTTGCTATCTTCCTCTATGGCGGTGAGTTAGGTCGCGGCGGCAGTACGGTACACAGAGGAATATTCGCCCCGGTAATCAACGAGGAAAAACGCACCAACCGGGCAATAACACGAAAAATAGAAGCTACGGAACAGCGGATGAACACTACGGAAGTAGCTCTGGACAAGTTTGCCACCGCCATCGCCGACTACGCCCAGCACCTGTCCAGCCATACCAGCGCCATCCAGAGTCTTGCCGAGGCCTCTAACGAACTCAAAAAAGGCGCCGCCGACCAGAACCAGGTCCTGATAAACCTTGTGAAGAACATGCCACAGGGCGTACCCCTGCAAGAAATACCCACTCCAAAGATTGAACCGGACTTACCGGAATCGGCCACGCCTGATGTCGAAGACTTTCCGCCCGGGTGTGTGAAAAGCCGCCTGTCCGTTACTGAACCCGCTGCCGAATTCGTTGATGAGGCAACCCCGGACAAGCCGAAGCCATCCTGGAAAATCTAAGGCACCTGCGGGATTAAGTATAAACAGCTACTATCACGGCTTCCTTGGGACTATGCTCATCAAAGAACAGCACGGCCACCTTGCGGCCGGTAACCATTTCCGCTATCGGCAGATTCCTGGCCACCGAAATATCCTCAAGATAAACCTTATAGCTGCTGGCGAGTCGGACAGTGGCCGTATAGTTGCCAGAATTGAAACTCCTTAACTCCGCTTTTCTCAACTTCATCTCCATCGCCCCCTTACAACAATACCTACACTGCTCCCAGCCGCAAACGCTGGCTGTATTCTCCCCGCTCGGGATGATAAAACAGTACCAGGCCAAGCACCCTTTTCTTCTCCTCATCAAGTGCGGCCCGGGCATCAGTTATGTCAATGACATCATATAACTGCTGCCCGCAGTTAACCGGAATGAGAATACTGCCTTCAGCCGCTCCCATCTCGGCTTGTCTCAGACAAGCCTGCCCTCGCTGCTGGGCTTCCGCCACGGTACTTATGTTTCTGTCTTCAATCTGCCTCAGCCGGTCATAAAGCCGGTCTATCTCATCCCAGGCAAAGCTATCGGCCAGAATCAACTCCTCGCCGCCAACATCATATCCCTCCACCTGGACCCGGTTCGTTCCCAAAGCCCCCTGACGGTATACGCCCTCCCGTACCTGGTGCTCACCACCGTAGCTATAGACAGAGCTATCGGATGACAGGGGATTAACAATATAAGCTTTATTACCTTCAACGAAAAGGACATCGGGGACAAAAGTTAGGAGCTTCCGGACAACTGCTACACCATCATTATCAGGGCTTATGGTGAAGTCGGGATAAAAGCCGGTTATCACCGATGACTGGGATTCAACATCCAGTTTTATGCCCGCTCTGGCGAGCGCAAAGGCAATAATATCCTTAACACTCATATCCTCGGAGACCTTATTCCACCGGAACTGGTGCCTGGCCTTCCACTCCCCCATCACCCCCCATCCATCCCGTGCGTGAAGAACGAGGCTGGCTCTGCCAGCGGAGCTGGTGTGCTCATAGGCTTCAAGACTGAAGCTCTGTCCGGAACTGGTCTCACTGCCTGCGGTCGTAACATAACCTGGGCTGAAGTCCACCTGACAGCCAGTATCAAGGACAGCCAGGTCGCCCTGCCCCGGCGAGGCGTATCGTCCGTCATCATTTCTCAATGCCACGGTCAACCTGCCCGCCATCTCCTCCAATTCCTGCCTTACGTTTATAACGTCAGCCGTCAGGTCAAGGCTCTGCACAGCCAGCTTAGCTCTCCATACGCCGTCCGGACTCGACAGCCACCCGTAATCACCATGGTGAGCTATAGCCAGACCGTATTCCAGTGATAGATTGAATGGCACCGGCTCCCGCCACAGGCTATCAATAAAACTGGCGCCAATAACAGAATGCGACCAGAAGGGACGATTATAAGCTTCGGTGCCGGTAAACTTCTCTACAAAGAAACACCGGTAGACATCCGTTTTGTCCAGAAACGGCTGATGGTATTCAAAATCACCGCCCGATGGCGCTGAGGCAAGTTCTTTCAGTGCCGACCAGCTACCGGCCGCGACATCACCGTCATCCCCGTAGACCAGGCTCCACAGTTTATAATTCCCCGAAGAATCCTCTCCCGTGACCAGCAGGTTCCAGTCGGCATCATAGACACAGGCAACTCCGGATAGATCGCCGGTAGTCTTATCCCAGACCGATTTTGCCTGCCACTGTCCGCTGACATGCTTCTTCACGTACAGGCTCGACTGGTCGGCAAGGAAAATGGCTAAGTCCCCGCCCGGTTTATAGGCCGCCGCCAGGCCGTCAATGGTGGCGGTGGGAGAATAGTCGATAAGCTCGGGACTGCCCCAGCTGGCACCATAATCGGTACTCTTGATACGACGTATTTCACGATTGGTCTTTATCCAGAAGATAGAGACCTCGGCTCCCAGAGAAGCCGCCGCCACCACAACGACATTATATTGATTGGTATAAGTCCATTGGCTGAAGTCGCTTCCCGGGCCCGGGTCGGCCACCCGCTGTCGATAGAGCTTTCTGGAATCGGATGGTGGTGTTATCCTGGCTCTGACGAGAGAGCCGTCACCGGGCATGGTCAGAGCATGAAAGTAGTCATCCTCCGAGCCGTCATAAAGCCGGGACCAATCATATCTAACTACCCCGGCAATCCGGTTTTTAGCCTCTATCTTGACATAGGGAGTCACCGTGGCCTGTTTCTGGGCGGCCAGCAGCGTTGATGTCAGTTCTCGCATTATTTCACTCCGGTGTCCTGTTCAATTACGGGCCGTAGTCGGTCGATTTGGAGACGATGGGATAATACGGTTTATAAAGCGAGCTGACTCTAACCCGGTTTCTCCTCCCCAGTCTCCTCAGCTCCTGCCGGAAATATCTCAGCTTCTGGTTCCCCCAGTCGAGAAACTCCTTTGGCGTTACCGTGCCGCCGACATTGACCCGATTTACGGCATAGACCGCCCACTCCACCGCGGCGTAGCCGCCGGCGCCGATGGCAATCAGGTCCTCAAACTGTGTGGGGATGGTGGAGCCGCCGGCATCAAGGGTATGGAGTTTACCATAGTATATATAGGCATTGGAACCATCAGGGACTTCATTACCCAGGAGCGTCAGGGTGTCCCCCCAAAGGGAAAAAGGCTGGTATCTCTTGGGGAACTCGTCCACCGGATATTCCACCGCTGCCACCACAACCCTGTCGGTTATGGTGGCTATATCCACCTCCCTGGAGCCTGAAGCCGTGGCTTTAGTTGCCTTCTGCTCGTAGGGAATATACTCGGAGAACTCCTTAACGGTGTGAGCAATATGCCGGTTCAGCTCATCATCGGTCCAGCGGTAATTCTCGCTATCCTCATCATGGAGGTCGCGCCTGACAACGGCTCTCATATCAGTTAGGTTCATAATTGACGCTCCTTACAGCTTTCTTACCTCCAGCCTGTCCAGTCTGGTGCAGGGCAGCCCTTCGTCATGCCCGCAGAGCTCCAGGTCACAGAAGGAAACCTCCTCGTTTGGTTCACCCTCATTGATGCTGACCACCTTGCCGGTTAAAGCCTTGGCATAATTCATCACCGACTTGGCGTCAGCTTCGCTGTTAAAGCTCAAGTCTACTCTCACTCTATACTTCATTGATACCTCCACTTGGTAGCCTGATAAATATTCTGCCCTTCTGCGGGAGATAATGGCCGACTATAAACCATTATTTCACCAATAGTTCCTTCATAATCTTCTGCATCACTGTTGCTATGCCTCAACCCACCTATCCTAAGATGAGTAGAGCCAACCTGGTCTCCAAACCATTCGCCAGTATTTCCGCCAGCCACAACACTCAATGTTTCCTCTACCCCATTGGTAAATCCTCGCCATGTGCTACCATCGCTTGTAACCATAAGGCAATACCACGTATTTACAGCAGGTGAACCCCAACTACAAACATCATCAACTCCACCAATTTTGCTAGCAACCCTAAAAAGCCCAGTAATTAAATTGAAGCGAAGCATATCAGTTGCTACTGTCCCCTTGCTCTGTGATAAGAAAGACGTACCAGTTGTTATGTTCGAACCAGTGTGTATCCATGCTATGATTGTTCCTTGAGTATCCGTTAACATATCAGAGCAATTTATGAAGTCATCAGTACCGTCAAAATAATGTCCATTTGGTGTCCATAAAGCTCCGGTAACTGTACATAAATGACCATAGGCATCCCTTGACATGATAGATGCCCCATCCAGCTCATGCAGTGGCAGGTAAAGCACCAGACCGGGGTCAACGATAAAGTTCATAGTACACACCTCACGAAGCCGAATAGATTACCTTGACATAGCTTGAGCTCTTGGTCTTACCGACGGCATTCTCCCCACCGGCACCACCCGACTTGATTATAAGCCGTACATCAAAAGGCACCCCATTGAAGTCAGCCACAGGCTTGAAGCGCCCGCTGTAGGTATATTCCTTGTAAGCAGAAGCATCAGCCGAATAGGTCACCTCGCTGTTAAGGTCAACCCAGGTTCCTCCTTTATTCCTCGCCTGCCACTTGAAAAGTACGGACTCGGTGGCGCCGCTGGACTTCACCGCGCAGGTAAGCCCGAACTCAAACTCAAGCACTTCACCCAGGGCCGGTGGTGTAATGATAACACCCTCTACCTCTTCGTAGTCATCGGTAGCCGTCGTGTGCTCATCACTCCACTGGACTCCGTCCGAAGCCAGATTCCCCTTGGCAAAAGGATGCTCAATGTGCTCTATTACTGCTAGTACCATTATCTACCTCCTGTAGAGGGAGGGGCAGGTCCCCCTCCCCCTTTAATAATTTATCTATTTATGTAAAGTCTAATCCTTGACGCCGATGAGGGCTGCCGCCTTAATCGAGCTGAACAGTGCCAGTGACACGTACCACTTAACCCTAGTCCTTGACGCGTCCTTGTTCTCCAGCGGACCCACCGGCTCTGCCTGCAGGTGCCCCGGACTGGTCAGGCCGCAGACAGCCCCTTCACCCAGCTGAATGGCATATATGCCGGAGCAGGTGCCCCCTGTCGTACCGGTCTCAACACCGCCGCTGACGGTATGGGTGTCCAGAATCCAGTCATTAACGCCAATAGGCACACTGTCCCAGAGCTGGATAAAGTTGCCCCACTGGTCCCGGTCGGTCTCGATCATGCCGCCGGCCGCCCTGACAAGGGCATTGAGCTTGCGCCGGGAGCGGCGGCTCATCAGCAGCATATCCGGCTTGCCGCCCTTGACAGCATCGATAAGCTCGTCCAGCTTGGCCAGCGTAAGCGTAGCTCCGGTATCGCTCATAGCGATGACCTGGTCGCCGGCAGATTCGGTATCAATCAGCAATCTCAGACCGTCGAATTGCTTGGGGCTGGTGGTGGCATCTCCGTAGATAAACATTTCCTCAAATTTATCCCGGAGTGCCTTGGCCTTCAGTTCAATAACAGCCGCCTCCAGGTCCTGGATGTTACTGCGGGTGGACTTGAGAAAATTATCGACATCGGCATCGCCGCCCATGATTTTCAGGTTGGCCGTTATCTGCTCAAAGGTCGGTGTTGACTCAGCCCACTCATCGCCGACATCGTAAAAGTCGATGCTCGGCAGGGTCTTCTCCTGATTGTAGGTCAGGCCATTACCTACGATTTCAATAAACGGCAGCCTCTGCAGGACCGTTGAGTCCTTAACGATGGTCTCCACCACCCCCTGCAGCAGCATATCGTTGGATAGCTTGGCTGCCTCTGCTAAAGTTAATGCCATTTTTATTTCACCTCGCACATATTAAATTTCCGGTTCTGTTCGCATTTGGTTGATATGGTTCTGCACATTGTTATTGCGAAGAACCTCCTATCCCGTACTGAATCTTTTCCCGGGGGGAGAGAGCCGACAGGTCCAGCGGTGCCCTTTGCGGAGCCCCCGCCGGTATCCTTGTCTTCGAGGCCTCCGCCTCCATCTCCTGCCGCACCCTTTCCATAAGAGCCCGGGCATTCTTCAGAGACTCGTTTACCTCCTCGATGGTATCCCCGGTTATTAGCTCGGCAAGCACGCCCGGATTCACCTGAACCACGAGCTCCTTATAGGCGGCTACCGCCTGAGGCAGAGCCTTGCCGAGTTCATCCAGTGTCTGCTTCGCCTCATGTAAAGCCTGTTTCAGGTCGGCTATTTCGCCATCCTTGTCGGCCAGCGCCTGCTCAAGCTGAAGAATCCTGGTATCCCTGGACTTAAGCTCGCGGGAAAGGGCTTCGTTCTCCTGTTTGAGACCATCAAACTCATCCCCGGCGACCTCAACCTCATCGACCTTCTCTCGCTCTTTCTCCGTTACCATCATCCCTCCTGCTGATTACTCCTCAACGCCTTCCGCCTGGTTTACTAAAGCTCCCTCTCTCGCCCTATTCCTGGCAGATTTAGCGTTAAGCTCTTTATTCATCCTGAGAATAGACTCCCTCTCCTCCAGCCACCTCTCGAACTCGCCGTCGGGGTCCATGACGCCGACCTCATTCATGGCCGTCCTCCGGGAGTGTATTCCCATCTGCACCAGGACCTGCTCGCTGCTCACCTTTCTCGCCATATCCTTGGGCAGCACCGGCCCCCAGATTACCCGCAAATGATTATCCCCGAAGTCCTCACCCCGGTATTTCTCCAGAAGCTTGAGAATCATCTCATTGCGGCGATTGTAAGCGGCGGCCCTGATGATTCTCTTCCTTCTTACCTTCTGCAGCAGCGGCTGCAGCTCGATCTCAAGGGCCACCCCGGATAAGTCCCTCTCAATGCCGCCGAAGGCAGACCTCGGCGACTCCGATAAATCATGCAGGGCGCGGTAAACAAGGTCTATATAATTAATATGTAGGTTGACACCGCCGCCCTGCAGCAGGTCGAGTAGATAGGCTTTAGCGTCTTCGGGAATATTCCACACCGCCCCCGGCCTGATGGCGATGTCCTCTGACTCCTCCACGTTCTCCAGGACGGCAATGGGATTCCCGGATAATTCGAGTATGCGCGACAGCTGGCTCATAGCTCGATTCAGCTCCCTCTGCGACTCCATTATCTGTGGCAAATCGGAGATACCCCAGAACTTCTTAGGCTCGCGAAGATTGGGGAAGATAATAAATGGGATAAAACCGTAGGGATTGGGCTTCGCCTCCATCAGGATATTATCCAGGTACATCTCAAAATCCCGGTCCGTCCACAGCTCCACGATGGTCGCCGTCTTGTCCTTCGGCTTAACCCCGTAGATGAGCTCGGCCTCCTCGGCTGACAGCCTGTACCTGGAGGCTATTCGCCACACCCGCGAGATATCGTCTCCCGAACACCAGGCGTAAACACCCTGCACATCGGGCGCCGTTACCCTGACCCTCTTCTCGACGGTATCCCAGATAACCTTATAGCAGGCATCACCCAGCACGGCACAATCGATTTCTGTCTCAAGGTCCAGCTGCTCTAAATGTTCACCCTCATAGACCTGGTACAGGGCCGACTCTGCCTTTCTGGCTCTGACTCTAGCCTCATCCGAATCTTCAACGGGGTCAACGGCAAAGTTAATGCCCGTCATCAGGTACGATGCTATCTTCTCCACAAAGACCTTGGCATAGTTAAAAATCAAGCGCCTTTCGCTGCGCCTCTCGCGGCCCTCCCACTGACGGCCATAGTAGAAATCGAGGAACTCTTTATAGCCCTTCATCCTGTCCAGGTCCAGACGGGCCAACCGTGAAGGAATCGCTTCATTCATCTATATCTCTTTCTCCTTTATTCAATTTCTCCCCTTCTCTCTGGCTCTTTGAGGACAGAACAGGTCCTTCACTATGTGAAGGGCTCTTCAACCCCCTCTGTATCGTTCTCTGGCTGAGGCCGAACATCAATCCCAGTTCTTTCGTCCCCCAACCACCGGCAAACAGCCTGTTTATCTCCTTATTACGCAGCTCTTTCAGCCAGCGCTGTCTTCCCCTCGGCTCGTCGTAGAGACACTGCGGAAATGGACAGTTAAGACAGGAATCAGCAAACTCACACCCCTCATCTCGATAGTGGCAGTATTCCGGCTGTAAATCTGATTCACCCTTGGCGGCTCCTTCCTTCTCCAGCTCTGGTTCACTACCGCTAATCTCACTCGTCACCAGTTTCATAGCTAACCCCTAAAAACCAAACAGATACATAATAGAACATTTGTACTATTTAGTCAATAGATTTTTGTCATATTTTTATCGCCAATAACCCGCCACGTCTTGACAAAAGCACTTCGGAGTGTTACAATTGCTTTGATAAAGCAATATTTAAAAATCTACTATTAAGAGGATATCATGCCGATTTGGGATAATTATCTTAATGTGATAGAAGCCAGCCGCCGTCTGAAGGTTCATCCGGAAACGGTGAAGCGCCTGTGCCGTCAGGGAGACCTGCCGGCTCACAAGATTCATAATACCTGGCTTATCAATAAGGATACCCTGGATAACTTCGCCGGGACCTACAATCCAAGTCCCGGTGCCCGGAAAAGACTATTCGGATAGAAGGAGGCAACATAGGGAAGCCAGCAGCACTCTGAAACAAATCTTCTCTCCTCCACAGGGGGGTGAGCATGAAAATAACAGGTTGTTTCGCAAAATACCATAAAAGTCTCCTCCCGCTCGCCGTAGCATTACCATTGCTCGCCGTGCTCATACTGAGCGTGCCAGCCCTGGCGGCGCCGGTAGTTACCTTAACCCCAACCACCGGAGTCCCGGGAACAACGGTAACTGTATCCGGCACGGTATTTGACTCCTACAAGGGCGACAACGTCTACATATTTTTTGATGATATGGAGATAGACAACAGTCCGATCGAGATCCCGGACACGGGAACTTTTACCACCCACTTCATTGTCCCCACTGGTTCCGAACCGGGGCGACACTGGGTCAGGGTAAGAAGCGAGGCCGGCTCCACTTCATTCCTGGCGGAGAACTTCTTTATCATCGAAGAAGCCGAAATCGAGCTGGATGTACTCGACGGTCCCGTCGGCACCGAAGTTACCATTAGCGGCAGCGGTTTCCACGCCGGCAGAACCGTAACCATCTATTACTATAATATAATAAGAGAGAAGCTCGGTACTGAAGTTGCCTCCCCCGCTGGTGAGTTCAGCTACCACTTCACTATCCCCACCAGCACGGCCGGTAAGCACAGGATTGCCGCGGAAAACGCCGAGGGCGACTCGGCGGAAACTGAGTTCGAGGTTATCCCCGAAATAATGCTCAACCTTGCCTCCGGCAGCCCCGGAGACCTGTTGACGGTCAGCGGCACTGGCTTTGGCTATCGAAGTCAGGTTAATATACACTTCGGCATATATACGGTAGCCACGCTCAGCACTGACGAATACGGTAATTTTGATGTTGAATTCAACATACCACAGGTGAACTCCGCTATCTATGACGTAAAAGCCCTGGATGAACTCGGCAACCTGGATAAAACTCAGTTCACCACCACCGCCGGGGCCAGCCTGAATCAGTCCACGGGTTCCGTCGGTTCCACGCTCACCGTCCGGGGCACCGGCTTTGAAGCTGGACAAACCGTCACTGTTGAGTATGATAACCTTTCCATCGCCACAGCTACCGCCGACAATAACGGTGCTTTCACCGCTACCTTTGACGTCCCCCTCAGTACTGGCGGCGACCACATAATCACTATCAGCGACGGTACCTCCACCAGGATGTTTGCCTTCGCCGTAGAATCAGAAGCACCTCCGGTACCGGACCTGCTGTTGCCCTCTGACAGCAGCGAGACCAGCTCCCAGGCCTATCTGGACTGGCGGGACGTTACTGACCCCAGCCTGCCCGTAGCCTATAACCTGCAGGTCGCTTCCGACCGTAATTTCTCCACCCTGGTGCTGGAAAAAGAAGGCCTGACCGACTCCGAATATTCCCTCACGGAGGCTGAACGGCTGGCCGCAACTGCAAAACAGGCCCTCTATTTCTGGCGAGTCAAGGCCATAGATAGCGCCAGCAACGAGAGCGAGTGGTCCGCCCCGTGGTCCTTCTATATAAGCGCACCGCCACCACCGGCATTGCTCCACCCCGCTTCGGATGGCCCTTCGGAAACTCCCATATTTTTCTACTGGCAGGACGTTACCAGCCTCAGTCCGCCGATAACCTACACCCTCCAGATTACCACGGACCTCAATTTTACCTCTATCGTGCTGGAGAAGCTGGGAATGGCTGATTCCGAATATCTCCTGTTCGAAGAAGCTGAACTGGAATTATTCAAAAAGGCAGAACCTTACTACTGGAGGGTCAAAGCCACGGACAGCGCCAATAACGAAAGCGAGTGGTCACCCCCTGCCTCGTTCTATCTCGATTCCTCATTTTCCTTCCCTGGCTGGGCAACCTACACCCTGATAAGCATTGGAGTCATTATTGTTGGTTTCATCGCTTTCCGGGTCGGTAGACAAACCGCCTTCAACCCGCCGGACTAAATTTATTCAAACCTGGAGGTTAAAATGAAATACGCAAAAATTATCAGAGTACTCGGTATAGCCCTTATCCTATCCCTGCTAATGATTGCCGTACCGGCCGCGCCGGCGCATGCCTGGTATGATATTCTACTTCTACCTGCCCAGGGCGAAATCGGTGATACCATCACTGTCTCCGGTACCGCCTTTATACCCACGACAAACCCCGCAGACGGTGTCGTCATATATTTCTCAGACCAACTAGCCTCTGCCGGTCAATCTATAGGTACTCATGTAACCAGATATAGAACTGTTTTATCTGGTATTACAACCGGCACCACCGGTACGTTCGTCGCTACCTTCAACGTACCCACCACATTCAACGACACCACTGCTGTCGCTCCGGGAACTCACTATCTTTACGTCTGCCAGCCCGCTACATCTCTCTTGATACTCAATACAGCTACCTTTACCGTTACCGGTGGTATTAGTGGTGAAATTTCCATTGACCCTGATAAAGGCCCGGTAGATACTCTGGTGGAAATAACCGGTGAGGGCTTTGCCGCTGATGAGGAAATTATCATTGAATTCGATGGTGATGAGGTCGATATAGAAGACGGTGATGATGAGACTGACAGCAGCGGTGAGTTTTCCTCAGATATCTTTGTTCCGGAAAGTGACGCAGGCGCTCAGGTCATTAAGGTTATCGTAGGCACGGTTGAAGTTGAGGCCGATTTCACCGTCGAGTCGGATATCATCATTTCACCGCAGTCGGGGGAAGCCGGCACTGAGGTAACCATAAGCGGCACCGGCTTCGCCAGAAGACCCAAAGAAGTATACGTCTACTTCAATAACAGCCAGGTTGCTTTAGACATTATGGATAGGCAAGGTAGCTTCAACACTTCCTTCCTTGTGCCGGAGGGACTGACCGCCGGTGTCTACACTATTGAAGCCGAGGATGAAGACTTTAATTTTGACACCGCCAGCTTCACCCTTAATGTCCCTCCCCCACCGGACCCCACGCCACCGGACGAACCCGAACCGGTTGAACCCGATGAACCGGTTGAACCCGAACCGGTTGAACCCGAACCGGTTGAACCCACACCCGCTACCATTCAAATCGCCCCTTTGGGTAACGCCATTGGTTCAGTTATCGTAATAAGCGCTGCCGGTTTTACCCCCGATACTACAGTGACGCTAACCTATGACGATACAGAAGTAGCCACAGCAACCAGCGATACTTACGGAATGATTGTGGTCACCTTTAAAGCGCCGGCAAGCAAATATGGTGACCATATCATTATTGCCAGCGACGGCACTAATACCGGTCAGGTCACCTTTACCGTGGAATCAACACCGCCCCCGACACCACCACCCCTCCTCCCGCGCATGGGGGCTAAAGTAGAATCACCGGTAACTTTCGACTGGAACGATGTTCTCGATGAAAGTTCCCCGGTCACCTACTCCCTTCAGATTGCATCTGATGAGGACTTTACAGACAGCTTCATAATATTTAACATAACAGAGCTTGAAGCTTCAGAATACACCCTGACCGAAATGGAGGAGCTTGAACTGGCCGGCCTGGAAACCGCCTTCTACTGGAGAACAAGGGCTGTTGATGCTGCCTCCAATGAAGGCCAGTGGACAGGTGCCGGCGAATTCTATATGTCCACTCCCTTCTCCTTCCCCAGATGGGCGCTATACACGCTGCTCGGTATCGGGGCTGTAATCATCTTCGGCATCGGCTACTGGCTTGGCAGGAGGACTGCCTTCTATTATTAGTATTCTCGCCCCCACCCCCTTTGCTGCCCCCTCTCCTTCGAATCCTGCCTCCCGGAGGAGAGGGGGTTCATTTCTACTCTGCCAATTGAGAATAACCTGAAAACAGAGGGGAGCGTAAATGCCCCTGTCGATTACACCCCTGTCTATCAGGATTTATTACGTTTTTCCTCGGTCGTTTCCTTCCCGGTTACCGGGTGTTTAAAGTGGAATGGCAAGATATAGCCCGATGGATACCCGTAAGGGATTCCCTTCGGCGGCTTATCCGGCTTCCACCAATCGGGTAATCCACCGGCGCCTTCTCCTGGCGGCCTCGGCTTGGCCAGTCGCTCCTCCTTTACCCATCCCCGCGCCGGTGTACCCGAGTAAACGGGCACCCACTTGATTTTCCACAGCTTCCACACGCCGTCCTCTTTAATAAAGTCGTTCTCATATATTCCGCAGGCAAATGCCTGCATGACGCCTTCACCCATGGGCAGGGCCATTGCCCCGAACCCCCACCACCTCCCCCTGCCCGTCTTCCCATCCTCCGCGATGTCGATGACGTCGGAAAGGTGCATCATCTGGTGCATGAACTCCGGGTCTTTATTCGGGTTGATGTTCCCGAAAAATCGTTGCAAACCGTCCTTGCCGTAGAACGTCCCTTCCGGCCACTCCAGCATCGTGTCCGACCGGTCGGTAAACAGGTCGATAATCTCGTCCGGCATCCACATAACCAGGTAAAAGCTGTACGCGTGCTCCAGCTTTCGTATCGCCTCGATGTCTTTCAATCTCTGTAGTTCCTTCTCCATCGCCTTAACTTTGGCTTCCAGTCCTTTTTCTGCCACGATAAACCCTCCTTAATAGTTCCGTCCGACTAAATAATACACAAAAAAGAAGGGGGAGCGCCACCGCTCCCCCCCCTACCCCATCGTGTTTTATCTTTTCCCTATTTAAGCTTTTCGTATACCGTACTGTTGGCAGCCTCGAAAAGGAAAATGGGACTGTCCACCCTCCTGAATACCAGCGGACAATGCATCGTTCCCCTGGGGATAAATATCAGGCAGCTTTTGGTAAGTAAGTACCGCTCGTCCTCCATCCAGAACTCTACCTCCCCTCCCAGCTCCCGGGGATTATCCCTTCTCGACCCCACCAGCCCAATGATTTCATCGCAATCATGCCTGTGAGCAGCCTCTATCTTTACCCCCTCCCCACCCTCCACCCCCCATATCCACTCACACCCCGCGAAAAAAGACCCCTTTACTATCGCGTCCTGTATCCCGAACATCAGCGTCCTGTCGATAACATTTCCTGCCTTGCTCTGGTCCTCCATCATTTTAACCATTTCAGGAGGTATCGGACTGACCTTCGGCATAAAGTCCTCGGTAACGATGTTTTTTGCGTACTTTAGCTCGACCATTTCCCCTTCTCCTTTATGCATCCATGTTGAGCCAATAATAACATAAAAAAAGAGGGGAGGGTTATCCCCTCCCCTTTTCCCCCCTCCTGGTGGCCGCCTATTTCCTGCTTTTCGCCCGCTTGGCCTTCTTAGCTTCCTGAGCTGCTCTATAGGCAGCTATTTGCTCGGGAGTCGGTCCCCCGTGTGTCTTTTCCACTATGGGTATTCTCATTCTCTTTCGCAGCGCTTTTATGTATACGTCTTTCGACGGACAATCGCTTGCCAAGCAATTACCGAGATGTATGACCTCCGCCCCCTTATCCCTGAGTACTTTGGCGCGTTTTATTATTTTATCGGGCTTGCCGTGTCCGCACCCCCCGCACGTGTCAAATCCCACGATTTCTATCGTGTCATACCCGCTGAACTCTCCCGTCTTATTCGCCATCGCCGGGAAACAGTTCCACCCCGCGCACCTTTCGCTGTTCTCGTCACAGCGTATTATCCCTATTTTCATCCCTGGCTCCTTCCTTCTTAAATTTTCATTGACTTAATAATACACAAAAAAGAAGGGGGAGTGCTACCGCCCCCCTTTTCCCCATCGTATGTTATCTTTTCTCACCCAGGCCTGCCCGTCGTAGCTCTCGCCTGCCAAAGCTCAGGAGGAGCGGTGCGCAGGTTAGCGTAGGCGGGCCGCCCTCGCACCATCCTCGGCTTATCCCGTTAGTCCCCTCCCCTTTTCCCCTACCAGATGATTGGACTTTAGAAATATAATCAATATGTTAAAATAATTAAATGTAATAACGTTCTTAAGAGGTTATTTCTATGGCTAAAACAAAGGTATTTGTCAGTTTCGATTACGAGCACGACTCAGACATGAAAAAAAGACTAATTGCAGAGTCTGAAAAACCTGAATTCCAATTTTCTATCAATGACAAGTCGCTAAAGAAAAAGGAACCAGAATGGCAACAACACGCCAGAAAAGAAATAGAAGAATGTGACGTTTTTATTGTTCTTCTAGGGGAACATACTCATCAAGCCAGTGGTGTTCTGCGTGAAGTTAAAATGGCAAGGGAGATTGGCAAGAGAAGATTCCAACTTAGGAAACAAGGACACGAACCTCAAAAAATAAAAGGTGCCGGATCAGTAGTAGCCTGGAAAAAGAAAAATTTACAGAAATATCTATCGAAGTAAAATATTATACAGAATTATGTGCCCGCTCCCATTTACCCCCTACCCTAAGACACGATATCAATATATTTGCTTTTATACCCGAATATAACATGATATAATATATTTTCTGTAATAAAGATATGCAAAAATATTACACAAATCTCAATATTTTAGAATACTACCAGAAAGAGGGCTTTTACTGTAAAGGTAGAGGTTGGCAGGTATACCTTGAACAAAATCCATCGAGTCACACTATTGTTAATAGCGAACCAGCTAATGAGATTGTTATATATGCCCAATCAGAAGAACGGGCTCAATATGTAGCTAATCTCGTTTTAGCAGCTCACTGTCTTTATACTGGTGATTTGTTGACAGACGAAGATAGAACAGTTTTTCCGAATCGTGCCGATACAACAGATGAGATTTATGAACAATTAATGGCTGGGGGCCATAATGGTATAGGTGTTCATCATCTGCCTGTTTCATGTCTAATCTCTGCTAAAGCTTCTCAAAGATATATATATCAATACGCTATTTTTAAATATTTCTTAAGTTGCCGTACCGTGCCATTAGAGCGTCTTTACCTTGACCCTCAAGGTGACTGGGAACCAGGTAAAACTATTACTATATCAGCAAAAGCACATGTTTTTTACGCAAATGCAATTATTCAAGCATATTCTGTTCTAGAAGAACTTTCCCTTGAAATACGTGCTTCAAATAGAAAACCAAGTTTGATAAATGGTATGTGGAATCCTGAGGTCAAAAATGAGCTTGAAGGACGCCTTATTTCGGCAGGTATAGATTTATCAGAAGATTTGTTATGGAATCTACGCGAGACACCAACTAAAATAGAGAGAAAACGAAAGCCCCCCGCTTTAAAAAAAGCAGAATGGGCAAGCTATGAAGTCAGAGATGTGTATATCAAGATTATTGATGCCATAGCTTATGCTAGTTGGCTACGTAGCACTATATCTTCACATAAATTATCAAGACTAGCTAAATCCCTAACAATATATGATGTAGCGAATGTACAACATCTAGCTAGACGGCTTCTACTTGAAACATTAGGCTTCTGGCGTTATTACCAAAACCATCCGGCTGATTAAAGATACTATTCTCACCACCCCTCACTCCCTCTCTTCTCCCCACGCCCCCCTCGGTTCATATTGCTTCGCCGCCTCTACCACTAGCGCCAGGCTCATTAAAAAGTCGTCGTGCCCCTGCCCCGGGTCAACGTAGAAGTTCATCGTCTGGCTCGGCCGGTACTGGCTCCGCGCCTTCTCCATCTCCCGCCAGAACTCTTTATACTCCGCCGACCCGTCCCCTTTATAGACCTTCAAACTGCCTGAGTTTATCGCCGCCAGCAGGTTGAACCCCAGTTCGCTCTTCGATTTCTGTGTGAACTTGAACGGCAGCACTTTGCTGGTGCCCAGCGACTTCCTCAGGAACGATGCCACCGGCTCCCCCACTCCGGTCGCGTCCACCACTACCCTCCGGCACCGCCACACGTTTCTCAGGATGTCCACCAGCTGTGCGTACAGCCCGGTATGCTTTATGCCTGTCCACCGGTAATGCTCGACGATTTTAACGACGGGCTCTCTGACGATATCATCGCTATGTGAAAAGTCCAGCTCGCCGATTGTTACCACCGTGGCGTCACGGCGCGACTTCATTAACCTCATGTAGACGTCCTCCACATCCTCGGCCTCCCCGGCCAGGTCTATTCCCGCCACGTACACCCGCCCCGGCTCCGCCCGCCGCTTCCTGTCATGCTCTCCCTGCAGTTGCGCCCTCTGCTGTTCGCTCAAAAAACCACCCCCGCCGTGTATCGGCAGAAGTCGGTACTGCGTCAGGAAAAGCGGGTGGTTCTCGCCCAGGCGCTCCTTCTCCGCCTCGACATAGGCAAGGTAGTCGGGGTTGTACCGCGCGACCTCTTCCCAGTCATAGCGGAAGTGGCGCCTGATTTTATCCTTCCGCTCCAGTTCCAGGTTTGTCTGCTTCACTTCTTCCAGCAGCGTGCTGTCGTCCCAGGTGGTGCCGTAGTGGACGGTCGTCACGTTGGTGGTCGCCCCCATCGGCTTGAACTCTTTGGTGTATTTCTCCCTGCTGACGTCCTGTGACTCGTCAATCTCCAGGAGGATATGGGCTGTGTTGCCGACGACGTTGGCCGACTCTTCTGCCGAGAGGAATATAGCCCTCGCGTTCCCCAGCCTGACGATGTAGCCCATCTCCGACGCCCAGATGTCCCTGAATCCGGCATCGTTCAGCCTGTCCTTCAAACGTCTCATGGAGATTACCATCTGCGGCTTGAAGGTCGGCGAGCACTTTATCAGGTTCTTCGACTCGCCCATGTAGACGGTCAGGAGCAGCATCTCCATCTGTGCCGAGAGTTCGTTCTTGCCCCCCTGCCGGGCGATTTCCACCGAAAACGTCAGCCCCTTCCCGCCGAAGACGCTCTCGAGCACCGCCGTGGCCACTTCCCGCTGATAAGGACGAAGTCTGTTTATATG
>JAUWYU010000180.1 GCA_030615655.1 Dehalococcoidia bacterium | reverse complement strand
AGTGCAAAGCGAAGGGCCTCAGCCATCTGCTCCTCGGTCTCACCGCGAGCACCGGCATAGGCCATAGCCAGCACCGCCGAAATGCTGTAGGGCGAGTAAAACAGGTTATCAGCTTCATCTTTTAACTCATGATAGAGGGCGAAAGCGAAAGCGTTGTTGCCATCCGCCAGGGAGTCCAGGTCAGCTCCGGCAACTTGCGGGGACGTGATACGGGCTTCATCCGATTCCAGCGTTTTGCCGGATGCCTGAACCGTCCCATCCGTTACCTGTACCGGAGGCGTGCAGGCCACCAGTAAAACCAGAACCATCGGAAGCACCCATATTAAAGTTTTCCTCATGAGGCTCCTTTCCCTTTTTAATATCAGGATAATCTCAATACAGGTCATTGTCAACATCATAGTTTGCCCGAATAGTGGGTATCTCACGAATATGCTATAATTCTGATGATGAAAGTCTCAGAGCTGGGAGAATTCGGGCTGATTGACCTCCTGGCCAGGATGGTTTCCGATTCGCAGGGCAATCAGCCTGCCCCCCACCAGATAATCGCCGACATCGGTGATGACGCCGCGGCCTGGCGCAGTGAAGCTTCGACCCAGCTGGCCACCGTCGATTCCCTGGTGCAGGATGTCCACTTCACCCTGAGCACGACTTCATGGAAAGAACTGGGGTGGAAATCGCTGGCTATCAACCTCAGCGACATTGCGGCTATGGGCGGCGTGCCCGAATACGCACTGGCGGCACTGGCGATACCCGCTGATACAGAAGTAGAAGACGTCGCGGCGGTTTATGAAGGCATGATTGAGATGGCCAAGCAGTTCCAGGTAGCCATTATCGGTGGCAATGTGTGCCGGTCGCCGGCGGTATCAATTACCATTACCGTTCTCGGCAGCAGCCTGAACAACAAAATACTGCGCCGTTCCACAGCCATGCCCGGAGACAACATAGCCGTCACCGGCTATGCGGGCAGTGCCAAAGCGGGCCTGGAGATGCTGACGAAGGGACTTCAGTTCAGCCCGGAGGCTACCACGTACCTGAGAGACGCCTTTTTACACCCCATGCCACGTATTACCGAGGGCCAGCTATTGATAAAGCAGGGGGTAGCCACGGCCATCGACATCAGCGACGGACTGCTCGCCGACCTGCGCCATATATGCCAGTCAAGCCAGGTCAGCGCGCGGGTGGAAGTTGACCGCGTACCGGTCCACCCGGCTGTAAGAGAAAATTACGGTGACAGGGCGCGTGAGCTGGCGCTGGGTGGAGGGGAGAACTACGAACTGCTCTTTACGGGAAACGCCGCAGTCATCAACAAAGTAAAGGAAGAGGCACCCTGTCCAGTAACCATTATCGGCGAAATCACCGCCGGTGAGCCCGGCGAAGTGAGCCTGTTCGACACAGATGGTAATCCCGTCAAGATACGCGAGACCGGATGGGAACACTTCTAGAATTTGAATAAAACCGGAACGGAGACGAAGTCGTGGTAAATTTACCAAAAGTGTCAATTGATACCGACCTGCACAAGAACCAGTGCTTCGGGTGCGGACCGCATAATCCCATCGGATTGAAACTGAGCTTTAGAATGGATGGCGATACACTCCGTACCGAATGCACACCCGACCCCGTCTACCAGGGATGGCCGGGCCTTGTTCACGGCGGTATCCTGTCCCTGATACTGGACGAGGCGATGAACAACGTTGCCTACCTGAAGGGCATCACCTGCATCACCGCCAGTATGAATATCAGACTCCGGCAGCCGGTAAAGGTAGAAGAGACGCTTTATATTACGGCCGGGATAACCAAGAAGAACAGGAAATTGATTGAATCCAAAGCCAAGATATGTCTGAAAGACGGCACCGTCATCGCCGAAAGCACTTCAAAGCAGTTCGTCATCGAGGAGTCCGGCAACGATGACGAATAGTAAACTTGAGGCGGTACTCTGGGACCTGGACGGGGTAATTGCCGATACCGGAACCTACCACTACCAGGCCTGGCGGGATGTCTTCGGGAAAAGAGGCGTGGCCTTTACCGAGGAACACTTTATGCGCCACTTCGGCCAGAGACATGACACCATCATTCAAAGCGCCCTCGGCGAGGGCATATCAAAGGAAGAGTTTAACACGGTCACGCGTGAAAAACAGGAGAACTATCGCCGGAGGGTAGCCGGCAACATCAAGCCGATGCCCGGAGCCTTAGAACTAATAGAGTCCCTCAAGCAATACGGCATAAAAACAGCGATAGCCTCCTCGGCCCCCCTGGAAAATGTCGACATCATTATCAGGGGACTGGCTATAGAGAGCTATTTCCAGGCAATCGCCCAGGGTACGGAGGTAGCGGAAGGCAAACCCAGTCCGCAGGTCTTTCTGCTGGCCGCCAGAAAGCTGGGAGTCGAACCGGGCAACTGTGTTGTCATCGAGGACGCTATCGCCGGAGTGGCCGCCGCCAAACGAGCCGGCATGAAATGCGTCGCCGTTACCAACAGCCACTCCAGAAACAGTTTAAAGAAGGCTGACCTTATTGTCGACACGCTGGAGGCAGTCAGCGTCAGCGATTTAGCCGGACTCTTCCGTCCGGACGCGGCAGATTAAGGGAAGGGCGACAATAATAAACAGCATGAGGAGTTAAATATGGAGAGGTCTCTGGTTCTAATCAAGCCCGATGCCATGCAGAGAGGACTGGCGGGTACCATCATCGGCCGCCTGCAGGGAGAAGGACTCAAGCTGGTGGCGCTCAAGATGCTGCACATGGATAGAGCCCTGGCCGAACGACACTATGCCGTTCATAGAGATAAACTCTTCTTTAAAGACCTGGTGGACTATATTATTTCCACGCCGATAGTAGCCAGCGTCTTCGAGGGTGAGGAAGCCGTAGAGCAAATCAGGAGGGTGATGGGGGCAACCGACCCGGCTAAAGCCGAGGCGGGAACGATACGGAGCGACTTCGGCGTGGATATCCAGCGAAACTCGACACATGCTTCCGATTCGGTAGAAAATGCCGAAAAAGAGATAGAGCT
>JAUWYU010000172.1 GCA_030615655.1 Dehalococcoidia bacterium | reverse complement strand
GGAGCAAGTAAACAAGCACCTCATCCGGATGAGTGATGAACTCGATATCCCCCTGGTAGCCACTAACGATACCCACTACATTAACCAGGAGGACGCCTCAGCCCACGATTTACTGCTGTGTATCGGCACCAACTCTTCCATTCATGATGAGAAGCGACTGAAAATGGCCGGGGACTTCTTCTACCTCAAAAGCCCCCGGGAGATGGCCGAGCTTTTCCAGGATATCCCCCAGGCGCTGGAGAACATCGGGCGTATCGCCGGGATGTGCAACCTTGACCTTGAATTCGGCCGACTCCACCTGCCGGAGATAGAGCTTCCCGACGGTAAAACCCCTGACGATTTCCTGGCCGACCTCTGCCATGACAGCCTGCACCGTTATTACCCGCAGCCTACCCCGGAGATAGAACAGCGCCTGGAATACGAGCTGGATGTCATCAGGAAGACCCAGTTCGCCAACTATTTTCTCGTCGTCTGGGACATTATATCCTTTACCAAAAAGCAGGATATCCTCTTCGGAGTCAGGGGCAGTGCCGCCGCCAGCATTGTCCTGCACTGTCTGGGTATCACCGCCCTCGACCCCATTGAAAACGGACTGGTATTTGAGCGTTTCCTCAATGTGGAGCGTCAGGAGATGCCGGATATAGACCTGGATTTCCAGGACGACCGCCGTGATGAGGTAATCAACTATGTCTCGCAGAAATATGGACAGGACCACGTTGCCCAGATTATCACCTTCGGCACCCTGGGTGCCAGGGCTGCCATCAGGGACGTGGGGCGGGCGCTGGGTATGCCCTATGGTGATGTTGACCGTGTTGCCCGGCTGGTGCCCAATGCCCCGGGCATGACTCTGTCCAGAGCTATGGATGAGAATAATGAACTCAAGACTATCTATCAGGAAGATGAAATCGTGCGCGGTCTGGTCAGCTCAGCCAGGAGAGTGGAGGGTATCGCCCGCCACGCCAGCACCCACGCCGCCGGCGTTGTTATCTCCCGGGAACCCCTCACGAAATACGTCCCTTTACAGCGGGGCAGCCGGATGGACAGCCAGGAAGCGGTGATGACCCAGTTCTCTATGGATGACATTGCTCAAATCGGCCTGCTGAAAATGGACTTCCTCGGCTTGGCTAATTTAACCATTCTGGGCAGGGCAAGAGAGATTATCCATCAAAATCACGGAATTGATATTGACCTGCTCAATATCCCCATGGATGATGTCAGGACGTTTGACCTCCTCTCTTCAGGAGAAACAACCGGTGTGTTCCAGCTTGAGGGGGCCGGCATGCGCCGCTATATTAAGGACCTTAAGCCGACCACCTTCAGCGATATTGCCGCTATGGTAGCTTTATACCGCCCGGGGCCTATGGAAAATGTCCCGACATTTATCGACGCCAAACACGGACGTGAGCCTATTAAATACCCCCATCCGGCGCTGGAAAATATTCTCAAAGAAACCTACGGCGTAATTGTTTACCAGGACCAGGTCCTATTTATCGTGCGGGAATTCGCCGGCTACACTCTGGGGCAGGCTGATGTTTTCCGTAAGGCAATGGGCAAGAAGATTCCCGAGGTGATGAAGAAGGAAAGACGCAGCTTTATAACCGGCGCCAAAAAGAGAGAGTTCTCCGCCGAGGTTGCGGCTCAGGTCTTTAACCTCATCGAGCCCTTTGCCGGCTATGCCTTTAACAAGGCGCACAGTGTCAGCTATGCCCTTATCGCCTATCAGACCGCCTATCTCAAGGCAAACTACCCGGCGGAGTACATTACCGCTTTTTTAACCATCCACGCCGGGCAGTCGGACAGGGTGGCCAATGCCGTCGCCGAGTGCCGCCGCCTCAACATTACGGTTCTGCCGCCGGATATCAACCGCAGCCGACTTGAATTCTCCATAGAAGTCAACGGTGACGGCCAGTCGGCTATCCGCTTCGGTCTGTCGGCCATCAAGAACGTGGGCGCTGCGGCTATTGAGCCCGTCATTGACGAGCGCCATAAGAGCGGCGACTTTAAATCCGTTGAAGACCTGTGCCGCCGCAGCGACCTTCAGGCGATAAACCGGCGGGTCATGGAGAGCCTGATTAAAGCCGGTGCTCTGGACTCCCTGCAAAGCCGCGGCACGCTGCTTAACAGCGTCAGTCGCATCCTTTCACTCGCGCAGCGGGAACAGCGTCTCCGCGAGACCGGGCAGTCCACCATGTTTGACCTCTGGGGAGAGACGGCGCCTTTACCCCTTGCCGACCTCGATTTGACACCCGCTGATGCCACTGACCGGGAAAAGGCCGTCTGGGAAAAAGAGCTGATGGGGGTAAGCTTCTCTGAAAAACCTTTCAGCCCGGTGCTGAGTGGAAAGTATGCTAATGCCATCTTCTGCGGCCAAATTGACGCTGAACTGGAAAAACAGGACGTTGTTGTCGCCGGCAGGCTTATCTCGGCCCGCTACCTCCTGACAAAAGACGGGCGTTCCTTTGCCAACGCCATCCTTGAGGACTTCAGCGGACAGGTGGATATTATGGTCTGGCCCAGGGTATACGCCGAGACTGATGAACTGTGGCAGGAAGGCAACGAGCTCGTCGTGCAGGGCAAGGTCAGGGTGCGGGATGACCAGGTGCAGATAAGCTGCGACAAGGTAGACTATTACCAGCAACCCCAGGAGAAGGAGCTAACCGCTGCGGCCGAGCCTGCGGCACCGGAGGCCCCATCCGAGATTGCCATTAGCGCCGAGCCTGAGGAAAAGCACCGATTGATAATAAACATCAGCCAGACCACTGATGAGGACGGGGATATAACCCGCCTTAATAAAATAATAGCTATCCTGAAAGATTATCCCGGGCGGGATGAAGTACAGCTAAATGTAGTAAACGGCGGTGAAGCCACCCCCCTCAGGCTATCCAATATCCATACCAGTTACTGCCCCGAACTTCAGCAGCGACTCACGGAGCTTGTGGGGGAGGACGGGTTCAGGGTAGAGCCAGTGGCTTAATATTTCATAAGGCTATTCCCTTCTTCTCTGCCCCACCGCCCCACGGGGTTTCAATTTTTGTCCTTTCTTATCTATTCCCACCCTGCCACCCTGGTATCATCAGCGGCCTATCACATAGTTTTCCCCCATCAACCCCCATAAGGGGAGTAGCCTGCGGAGAGGGGCGCCAGCCCCTCTCTTCTTTTCGTCCCCCTCTCCTTGATAGGAGAGGGGGATAAAGGGGGTGAGGTAGATATAAAAATTTCTAGAAACTATTGACTTTTAGTGTTAGAATAATGCAAAAGGTATAGCCGCTGTACTGATGGAAAAACCAAAGATGCCTTCGGAA
>JAUWYU010000005.1 GCA_030615655.1 Dehalococcoidia bacterium | reverse complement strand
CCCGAAGAGACAATAAAAAGGCTATGGAGGGATTGAAGGCGCTGAAGAACGATAAGGTGGCGGTGGAGAATGTTTTCAGTAAAATAAGGCATGTTCTGGACCATTATACTCAGCAGGGAGAGCAGCAAAAGAAGGAGGCTTACGAACAGCTTAAGGCTGAATTCGAGGCCAAGATACAGCAGGCAATCAAACAGCAGACAGGCGTCAACGCTTCAATGAATATAGATGTAGAAAAACAACCGCAGTTCCTGGAGGAGTGGCAGCGACTGCAGGCCCAGTTAGAGTCGCAGTACCTGACGCTGCTGGACGAGTACAAGAAGGAGCTTGCCGCTATAGATTAGGCACAGTCATGGATATTGATAACGAACGAATTGAATATGCCGCCCGGCATACCGAGATACTGAGGCATCCTAGGCAGCATCTGTCAACATTCGGTATAACCAATATATACTACTACCTGATAACAGAGCCCACCTACTCGGAGCTGGTGGGTGATGTTAACGAAACGGTGATTAGAGAGGGTAGGGTTATCGCTGAGAGGCCGAAGATTGTAACGCCTTATTACCTTACACGTCTGGAGGGCTTTAGCTACGATGCCCGACAGTACTTCGAGGTGCTGCTCAGGATGCACGGGGCGGACACTCCCGGCCTATTCTATACTTACAAAAACGAACCTAAAGGACTGAACATAGTCTCGGACAACTGGCCGGCCGTGGTGAGTAAATTGAATGTTGAGATTGACAAGAAAGGCGACCCGCTGGCTTCTATTATCAAGGGGCAGGATGACCTCTGGGATGTATCTCTGCTGAAATTCATTTATGAGATTACCAGTCGTTCCGTCCAGAGTAATATTTCCCAACTTGGCTCAAGAGGGCTTCTCGGCATGAGTCCCGGTGGTGTCCCCATTGGGGCCAGGCAGAGAATTGAAGAGATGTTCCAGCAGGTTGCCCGGGGCGAGTGTAACCCCTACGAACTGGAGCAGGAATTGAATCGCTGGGGTGTTTTTGAGGAGTACCAGGACAGGTTCTTCGCACTGGTCAGGGGAAAGAAATAACACCTTGAGGATAGTCTGGACGCTGTAGATACGGCCTAAACGGCGGGCGAGGAAAGCTTTTCGTGAAAATTTCAAAAATAGAAGCTAGAGACCTCTCCGAGGCATGGTTCCTCTGCCTACGTAAGACCCTGGATGAAGGCTGCGAATATAAAATCGACCGCGGGAGCTACCCCGGGCAGAGACGCAAGGAACTCGACCTGGCCGTTGTTCAGGTGAGTTACCCGGGGACAAGACCGTTGATACCTGATGTGCCCCAGGGTGTCCCCCCGCCCAGCACTATGGAGTATGTAGAGAGATATCTTCCCTACCTTATGACATCACACAGGAAAAAGGGGGAGCAGTATACCTACGGGCGGTATCTGGAGAAGCAGATAGCCGAGGTAATCAGGATGTATCGGGAGGACGGCCATAACACCAATCAGGCTTTTATGGCCGTAGGGGATAGCCAGTCTTTATATCAAATTGACCCGCCGTGTCTGAGAATGATAGACACCAGAGTACGTGAAGGCAGACTTATCTTTATCGCCTATTTTCGGTCGTGGGACCTCTGGGCCGGCTTCCCATCTAACCTGGCGGCAATTCAGCTCCTGAAGGAATATATGGCCAGTGAGATAGGTATTGAAGACGGCGAGATGGTCGCCATGAGCAAAGGCCTGCACCTCTATGAATATTCCTGGAAACTGGCTAAAGCTGTGGTAAGGATGAGCTAACCCGGAAGCGGCTGGTCCTTGATTTTTACGTGCAGATAGAGGTCGCCGGACCTGTTTCCCGCCGTCATACCCATACCTTTAAGCCTGATTTTATTACCCGCCCTGATGCCTGACGGTATTTTTATCACCAGGCTTTTCATCTGCTCGTTTCGTTTATAAGTAAGCGGTTTCTCGCCACCGGCCTTAGCTTCGGCTGTAGTAATCTCGAGGTCGGCATGGTAGTCGAGGTTATGGCCGGACAGTGCCTCATTCTGGAGATTAAAGAGCTTCCTCAGCAAAAATCTGAAAATCCTGGTTACTATCCTGCCCAGCATTCTTTCCAGCCAGCCCGGCTTGTGCGTATACGCACGGGGGTATTGTTGATAGGCTGCATTGCCACCGTAAGGCCTGCTGCCGACTCCACCCCGACCGGTGAAGGGCTGGAAGCTGATGCCCCTGCCCGAAAAGAAGACGCGATTGAGAAAATCCTGGTCAAACCTGAGGCCGGCCTGAGCAAACATCCGGTTCATCTCGGTGAACATGGCCTGGTTTGAGAAGATGCCGTTAAATATGTCCTGTTGGGAATATCGAAAGCCTTGATATACGCTGTCCCGACCGATACCGGCAAGCAGTCCTTTTAGGGCAAGGTCGTACTGCTGTCTCTTGGCCTTATCACCGAGCACACCATAAGCCTCGTTTATCTCTTTGAATTTAGTCTCGGCCTGTTTCTCATTGCCGGGATTGGTATCAGGGTGATGCTCGAAGGCAAGCTTTCTAAAGGCTTTCTTGATATCCGCCTCCGAGCAGTTTTCAGGTATACCGAGAATTTTATAGTAGTCTTTCATGCCCTTTTCCGGAGTTTTACTTCTCAACTCCGACGTATTATTATAACATTAGAATAAACGATGCTGAAATCGGAATCATTTGCCAATCTCAATTATTTTATCCGTCCTTTGCACCTGATAGGGCAGGTTTACATAATACGGGAGACATCAATTCTTGGTTGTTGCCACGGAGGTTAATAATGGAGCAGATTGAAGCTGTAACGGATATGATTCTGCAATCAAAAAAAATCGTTGTCTTTACCGGCGCTGGTTTCAGTACCGAGTCCGGCGTTCCTGATTTCCGCAGTCCGGGGGGAGTCTGGGATACGTTTGATCCCAGCGAGCTGAATTACCAGAATATCCTGCGTAGCGAAGAAATTAGAGAGAAGTACTGGCGGATGCATAGAATGTTCTGGGAGACTATAAGAGAAGCCGAGCCCAACGCCGGTCACTATGCCGTTACCGAACTTAATGATATGGGCAAGCTGGACTGTGTCATTACACAAAATACCGATGGACTGCACCAGAAAGCTGGCATACCGGATGACATGGTGCTGGAACTGCACGGAACCATGCAGTGGGTTGATTGCCTTGACTGCGGAAAGAGGTATCCGAGGGGTCATGCTCACGATAAGATGCTGGCAGGTGAGTTGGTCCCACGTTGTGATAGCTGTAACGGTATTCTGAAGCCGGCAACGGTTGCTTTCGGTCAGATGATGCCGCAGCGAGAAACACGTGAATCCGAGGAGAGGTCGTCCAGTTGCGATATGCTGCTGGCCGCCGGTTCGTCACTGGTGGTCTATCCGGCCGCACAGATGCCAGTAATTGCCAAGCGTAGCGGCGCCCGACTGGTTATTATTAACCTGACACCCACACCTCATGACCACCATGCCGATATTGTCATCAATGAAAAGACGGGAGAAACTCTTTCCCGGATAGTGGCACGGGTCAGGGAAAAGCTGCAGGCATAGTTTTACGTATGGCATAGCTGCATATCGACACAATACCGCCTGGTGTCTATCGAGATTCCTGAGGATGTTTCAGGGAATTAAATTGATTAAATCCCGATTTAAAGTTGGTCTTTTCCTTATAGCAGTTTCATTATTGCTCTGTTCGCTGATAGCGGGTTGTGCTCAAAGCCAGGACTTCGATAGTCAACTGCGAACCATCATAAAGCCATACCGTTTTGATTTCATAAAATGGGAGATTAATGCTTTAGGTGAAGAGGTGGGGAAGTTATTTGGCGGCAGGCAGGAGACCACTGATAATGGTATAGCCGAAGTTATCGAGTATTTTTCCAACGTAGCACGGATAAAAAGGCTGGAATCGGAAATGGAAGCGATTAAAACAGGAACCCGGCAGGGCGACGCGGCTTCACTTGAAGTTGAACTCAGCCGATGGCAACAGCGAAATATGGAAATAACAGATAATGTTGAGAGTCTGCTGGAAGCACAGATAAGGGATGCTTTATCTCAGCAGGGTATTTTCAATCCGATATATGATTACGTGGGGGTTAAGATCTGTTTCCCGCCGGTAAATTTTAAGCTGGGGAGGACACCTTACCTGCTGGTCGTCTCGCCCAGGGACAGGATAGAGAGCATAAGGGAGGTTGCTCTCCTTCCGGAAATGACCCGGGAGGACATGGAAAGTATTGAAGCTGAAGTAGATAAACTGGGTGTTTCTTCACTGGTAGTAGACCTGGGTGGCCTGGCTACTTACCCGAGCTATGTTACCGATAAGGTGGACCTCCGGTTTGTCCTGAATACTGTCGCCGAGGAATGGCTGCACCAGTATCTGGCCTTCACGCCGCTGGGGTTTCGCTACCTGCTGGATATAACCGGCATCCGCCGGAACTATGAAATTGCCACTATGAATGAAACTCTGGCCGGTATTGTCAGCAAGGAAATCGGCGCCATTGTATACGAAAAGTACTATGCCCGGGGTGAAATGGACGACGCTGAGCTGGAAGCGGCGGAATCGGGATTCGACTTTAATAAGGCGATGCGGGAAATCAGGAGAGCCGTGGACGACTACCTCGCCCGGGGTGAAATCGAACAGGCCGAGGAATTCATGGAGCAGAAACGACAATACCTAGCCGCAAATGGCTATCATATCAGGAAGCTGAATCAGGCTTATTTTGCCTTTCATGGAGCCTATGCCGATAGTCCTACCTCTATCAGTCCCATTGGTGCCGAGATGAAGGAGCTACGGAGCCAGAGCGATTCTTTGAAAGAATTTCTGGATACCGTTGCGGCGATGACCAGCCGCCAGGATTTAGCCGAGAGTGTCCGATAGCAATCGCTCGTGGCGGGACTGCCAGAATGCCGTGAACTGAGTTGTCTTAATCAAGGCTATTGTTTATGAAAAATTTAGTTTTCACTTTTCAAATTTTATGATTGGTTTATTGGCTTATTGCCACAATTATAAAAAATATAACAAACGAAGGTTTCGTAAAGTCGGGGCATGAGTATGTGACGTCGTAAGACCGAGCTTACAGGGGAGAAGATGCAGAAGCTTCGAAACAAAGCGACTCAAGTGAATAGTGCAAGGCTTGACCTTCTCGATAAACTCGTGAATAAAATAAAGTCTGAGAATAAAGAAGACCGGCTACTCGAGAGTATCATGCGGCTGACATGTAGCGTGGTGAATGCTGCAGCCTCATCGTTGCTCCTCCTCGACGAAGGAAATCAAGAACTGCTCTTTAAAACTGCCGGTGTTACAGAGGGGAAACAATTAAGACGGTTACATGTCAGCAGACAATCCGGTATTATCGGCTGGATAGCGCGGAATGGCAAACCATTGATAGTGAATGATGCTGAGAAAAACCGGCAGATGCATCAATTCATAGATGAGGCAACCGGTTTCAGAACGAGGTCGGCAATTGGTGTGCCGCTTATCATGAATGGTAAAGTGGCAGGCGTTGTTGAGGTGCTCAATAAGCTGGATGGGACTGATTTCAGCCGGCAAGATTTGCAGATACTGACAGGAGTGGCCACTACTACGGCTCTGGCGATTGAAAAAGTCAGGCTGAATACAAACCTGTTAAAATCCTACAAGAGTACTGTTAATGCTCTGGTGTCACTAGCTGATGCTAAAGAAACGAGCGGAGGCGGACATTCGAGGCGTGTATCGGAATATGCTCTTATAGGAGCTGCTGATATGGCGCTTTCCAGTAAACAAAAACAGACTATTGAATACGCGGCCATTCTTCATGATATTGGTAAACTCAGTATTCCTGATAACATACTTAACAAATCTGGTAACCCCACTGATGAAGAATGGGAAGTAATACGCAAGCATCCGGTGGTGGGCTATGAGTTGCTGAAAGATATTCCCTTTCTTCAAGAAGCGAGCAGGCTAGTTCTTTACCACCATGAGAGATATGACGGCAAAGGATATCCGCAGGGGCTGCAAGGGGAGGGGATACCAATAGGAGCCCGGTTGTTAGCGGTGGCTGACGCCTTTGATAACATGACTACCGAGCACTCCTATCGTGCTGCTCTCAACAGGCAACACGCCTTTGCCGAGTTGCGCAGATGTGCCAACAGCCAGTTCTGCCCGGTTGCCGTGAAAGCGTTCAACTCCGGCTTTGTTAAATCTCGTTTGTCAGGCAAGTAACGATTAGCGGTTACCGGCTTGACTCAGAGTCCTCATGCTATTGTTCCAATGAAAACGCGCCTGAAGTCGTTCCCTGACCAGTTGTGGACGGTATCAGCTACTAGTAAAGGCTGGAGTTATGTCTTTGTTTTACCCCCGGATGGAGCGAATAACAGCAACAGACTGGGCAGAGCGAACAGCGCCATCAAGAAGGAAAGAGCTATCATGACGGCTGTTAGCAGGCCGAAGGCGGAGAACATTGGCATTGGGGCGAAGGCTATCACTGCGAAACCTAGTGCCGTGGACACGGCAGTGCCGAAAAGGGCCATGCCGGTACTGCGGCTGGTGGCAAGTAAGGCCGTCCTCTTATCTGTATTTCTTCTCAGTTCCTGGCGAAAACGCACGGTAAAATGGACGGAGAAGTCAATACCCACGCCGATAGATATGGCCGCGATGGTGGCGGTCATCATGTTAAGGTGATAGTCCACAACATACATGAATCCGTATAGCCAGCAGGCTACCAGCAGCACGGGTACCAGCGTTACAACAGCATATCTCAGTGAGCGAAAGATGACGATTAGCAATACAAGGCAGGCGACGACAGCAATGATTAATGAGCGGTTCAGTGAGCCAGTGATAGCATCGAACTGAACATCGCGTACGTAGGACTCGCCAGTGAGTCCGTAAAAGGTAATAGCTGGTACACCTTCCATGGCAACATCCATATCATGTTGAAGCTCAGTGGCTGATAAATTCACTATGGACTGTTCCCGGGTGCCCGGCACGCCGATAATTATCAGGGTAGCATCATCAGTGTTGCCCGATAGACTGTGGTCGAAAAACTCCCATATTCGCTGTGGGGTATAGAGCATCGAATCTTCATCCAGCGGGATGCCCTCCTCTGCGATGTAATCATAGACAGCCAGAAGCTGCTCCGGTGTATCCGGGATAAGGTCACTGTCAACGTCTGTTATAACCAACCCGGAAGCTGCCTCAATACGTCCGCGAGAGTAATCACCCTGAATTACGGCTACCAGGAAGTCGAGGAGTAAGTCGTAGGCGTCAGGCTTGCCGTCACTCATGCGCCGGGCTACGTGCTCGTTATCCTCCATCTCTCGAATTGTTGCCTTCATGGCATATAGCGCTTCGTGTTGAGTGAAATCTCCCTTGATATACAGGTAAGCCGGCTCGCCTGCCTTCTGGGCTACATGCTCATCCAGCTTATCTAACCCGATAACGAGGTCCGACCTGGAATCGAATACCTCTTTTGCATCCATTTTTGTCTCCAGATTGAGCCAGCCCCAGGCAGCTACGCCGGTTATTATCAGGATGAGCGGTAACATCACAAACCATTTGTTGCTGGTCGAGGCAACGAGTTTGCCAATCCGGAAGCCACGTGAGACAGGGGCACCCTCAGCAATGGGTCTGGTAAAGCCCCGACCCCTCCATGCGTCGTACCGCATGACTAATGCTGGCACGAACAGTCCGAGAATTATGAATGAGGCAATCATGGCAATGGAGGCGGCGATGCCGAAGCCGACTACCGACTCTATCCCCGATGAGGCGTTGGCGCCAAAGGCGATGATAGTGGTCAGCATTGCCAGCACTAAAGCACTGCCTACGCCGTAGGTTGACTGGCCCAGGGCTAGGCGCGGACGGTTGCCCTTCTCTATCTCCTCGCGGTATCGGAAGAGAGCGTGTATTGCGTAGTCTATTCCCAGCACCAGAATGGCGATAGGCACAATGAGGTCTAACATCATAGAGCTCTTCAGTCCGATGAGGTTTGAGAAACCTTTCAACCAGATAATGAGCATGCCCAGGCCAGCGCCGGATAACAGCGTTATCAGCCAGGAGCGGAAGATTAAGGTAATGATAATCAGCATAAGCACGATAGCCGCCATCAGCATGACGCCACTTATCCGCCCCTCGTCGGCTATTTCCAGGTTCATGTCAATGAAGATGCCCCATAGCTCATAGCCCTGCTGTTCGCCGCGGAGTATCCTCTGCACGTCGCGACCGAAGTGCTCCAGGGCGAGTTGCTCCGAGTAGTCCTGGCCAATGCTGGCGGGGTATCCCTCCTGTACCTGCTCCCTATCGGATTCGACGACAAATAACAGCGCCGGAGATTCCCAGAGTTTTACCCCTCCCGGCCCCTCCTCATAGGTAGCCTCGACCGATAGCTCTATCTCCATACCCTCGGTTAAGGGGTCATTTAATATATAGTCTACCGCCTGCTTGACCTGGAGGTCGGTGGCATTGGATAAGTCAATCATACCCCGGCTTCCAATCATGAGTGCCGTGTTGACAGAATCAGCTATCGAGTAGACACCGTCCAGAGTTACACCGGCTACCTCGTTATAGCGTTTATAGAGGAAGGGGGATAGAGCGCTCTCTCTCAACGCCTGCTCGTTCTCATATAGCTCATAGAGGTTTTTCTGAGTGAGCATATCACCTTCCCTGGCCTCGACGATGAAGGGTATGTGGTAGACCTCGGAGGGGAATTTATCTTTGATTTCCTCATTCCACCTGACTACATCGCTCCCCGTCGGGTTGTCGCTGGCCATCTCTGTGGGCTTCATCAGAAACAGAGGCAGGACGAGCAGCAGGGTTACTACCACTGTACCGATTATGAGCCATGGTGACCGTCGCTCTATAGTATTGGCGAGCCAACCGTAAAGCCCTTTTCTTCCTTCGCCAACATCCGTCATCTATTGGTTCTCCTTTTAGTTATCTCCAGGGGTTACATTGACCGCTGTGGAATGTTCATCAAACTGGCCGATGCTTGATAGCCAGGCCCAAATAACATAGTAACTTGCTAAAGTTGTCTGACGCAACTTCATGCGTGTGAAACCAAATCTCGTGGTGCTTATGGTCAGGCGTTGAAATAAGAGTCACTTTGTCAGGTTGGTGTGAGGTTGAAGGCGTTCGGTTATTTCTGTTATACTATTTCATTCGCTTTACCTGCTTAGTCTCGCGAGGTAGCACACCAGAGCTTTTATTCGTGGAACCAGCTTGGAAGTAGATATATTGACGTCGAGAAATCACAACCGAGAAAGGGGGAGACATGGCGCTGGAGATACGTCCTGCTAGGGCCGAGGAAATGGAGGCGTTCAATAGTAACGTCCGCACGGCCTTTGCCATACAGGAAGAGTTTGACCTTAAGATACCGTTGGAGTGGACTCTCTGCGCTTTTGAAGATGGCAAACTGGCTACGTCGTACATGGCTTGGCCGCTTACCATGCAGTTCGCTGGCGCCAGCATTCCTATTGCCGGTGTCTCCATGGTGGGCACACTTCCCACCCATCGGCGCCGAGGCTACCTGCGTAAAATAACCGAGGCGCATTTTAACCTGCTCTATGAGCGTGGAGAGCAGCCAATCGCTATGCTCTTCGCCACTATGGCGGCGGTATATCAGCGATATGGCTACGGAGTGGTATCGTCAAGAAATGCCTATACTGTCGAGCCCAATCATCTGCGGTTTGCAGAGACCCGGCCAGTTTCCGGAAGTTTCCAGGAAGCAGGTGATAAAGAGATGGGTCTTATTCTGGATTTGTACCACCGATTCAGTGTGCAGAAGGTCGGCTATTTACAGCGTAACGAGGCTATGGAGGTAGCGCCGGGAGCACCGATGACGGTGCTGGCCTTTCCACGAACGCCCATGCCACCGGTTAAAGTCGTGTATCGGGAAAACGGGGAGCCCCTCGGCTATATGATATACCACGTCGAACGTGAGAACAGACCGCGTATGGGGCAACGTCTCGTTATCCGAGACCTTACCTGGCTGACGGCGTCAGCCTACCGGGCGATATGGGACTACTTCGCCAATATGGACCTCGTGGGGGAAATTAGCTGGGTAGGAGTTCCACCTGATGACCCGTTACCGCATCTGTTGCTTGAGCCCAGAATGTTAAATATTACTTCAGGCGATGGGTTACTGGCTCGAATCATAGACGTTGAAAAAGCCCTCCCGATGCGTCCTTATTCTGAGGAGGGCACACTCACTTTTGAAATCACTGATGAACTGTGTCCCTGGAATCGTGGAAGATGGAAAATGGAGACTTCGGCGGCTGGAACCGTTATCGGCCGCACCACTGAGGAACCGCATCTGGCAATGCCGATTTCCACACTAACCATGCTGATGTTCGGGCAGATAAGCCCCTCAGAAGCGGCACGCATGGCGCGACTGGATGTTAACGACAATAATGTTCTTGCTTTGTGGGATAGGGTGATGCGCACTCCATGTCGGCCATTCTGCGCTGATATGTTCTAGGTTTATAGTTATTGGAGCGTTAAAACGGGGTTTGGGGACTTGCCTAGGCAACCATTTGTCTGGTCCTCTTCAGCACGAAGAGGACTAAACCCAACAGAATGAGGTTCAACCCGATAAGAATGAAAACGTTTACGGCTATATCAGGCCAGCTACCACCTCGCTGACTTAAATCTACTATCGGTTGAATAATATAGTAAGTAGGGAAGATCCTGCCTATCCACGCGGGAATTTGGGGAAAAAGGTATATGAAAACGGGAGCGAACAGGATAATTCCCCCCATTTTCCAGATGGTAAACAGCGTGGTAAAGTCCTTAACTGAAATCCCGAGTAACAGGCCTATCTCAACTGCCATTATACCGCCGAGTACCAGCATCAAGGTCAGCAATAGCGGCTCGGCACCAAAAGCCTGGTTTATTACCAGTATCAAGATGCCCATAAACAGACTTAGTATGATGCCCATCAATCCCTTGGCCGCAAAAATGTCGCCAATAGTGGTTGGCGTTACTACCAGTGCACTGAGCGTCTTCCTGGTTTTTTCGTTTATTAACGAGGTTGCCGGCAGGAGAAGTCCGCCCAAAAACACAGTCATCAGCACGATGAAGGGAAGCAGGCGGTCATTCCAGGGAACGCTGGCCTCATCACCCAGAGTGATAGTTTCGATATTTACCGGAGATTCCTGCCCGGCAAGCTCTCTGACCAGGTTGGTTATCGTTACAGTGATTATGGTGCGGTTCTTGGCCAGGCTTTCTCCCCAGACATAAGCTGTGAGCTCTGTAACTCCATCGTCCTGAATAGAACTATCGGAATCGGCGGGAAACACGATGCCGACATCAACGGCACCGGTCTTAACTGCATCTTGAATTTCGGTAATATTGCTGTACTCCTTGGTGGTCAATGAATCAAGTTCCTGAATCATGGGAACCAGCTGTGAGCTACCGACATCCAGAACTCCCAGCCTGGGTTTCTCGGTGAGAAATGTGCCGAAGATTAACGAGACTATAAGTGAGATAAGAAGCGGGGCGACAATGGCAAAAATAAAGATGTAGTTCCTTGAACCATGCAGGAATTCCTTACCAAGCAGGACACTGATGCGTTTAATGCTCATCGGAATTTTCTCCTCAGTGCTGTGATGCCTGCCCACGTGATAGCCAGACAGAATCCCAGAAGTATCAACAGGTTCAGCCAAACATCGCTCCAGCCGGAGCCGAAGTTGGCCGTTCGATGTACGGTATCAATCAGATAAAAAGTAGGGATAACCTTCGCCCAATCTGTGGTCACGCCGGGGAACATGACGCTGAATGTGGGTACTATCGATATGATGATGGTCAGAAAACTCCAGCCCAGCACCGACATGAATTCCTTACTTATGGACGCTATAAGAAAAGCGATTCCGGTAACCAGTGCTGCTCCCAGTAGCAGGGTTACCAGTATTATCAATGGCTGTTCGCTCATGCCACCGACCAGCGCCATGAAGAGCACGGCCTGTCCGGCAACCAGTCCGATACCGGTAATGCCCTTGGCTGTAAACAGGTCTTTGATTGTCATTGGAGTAACCAGCAGGGCGTGTATCGTGCGTCGCTCCACTTCCTCGCTCAATAGGTTAGCCAGACCCATCATTTCCATCATGATAAGAAAGATGGCAAGGAGGGGGCGAAGCCTGTCCCGCGCCGGTATCGGCTTGCCTGTCATGTCCTGCCCAAGAATTTCCTCGGTAATTTTAATAGACAGCACCTGTCCTGTCTGTAGGTAGGCCAGCTCCCTGATTATTACTGCAACGGCATCCCTCGTCTCCTGCGGCACGTCCGGTGTGAAATACAGCTTGATGTCGGGTTTCTGCCCGGACATGAATTTTTCCACTATGTCCGCCGGGAGTGATACCCCGGCTACATACTTACCGTCAATCACTGCTTCTTTAAGCACCGCCTCGGATTCTACGCCTTCAATTTCCAGTCCTTCCTCCTGTATCTGTGTGAAAGCCGGGGGTATCACTCCCGGTGCATAAAGTCCAATCTCAAGATTTTCGTTAACCGAGCTTGGCATAACAAAATAGATAGTGAGATACATAATGATACCCAGGAAAGTTAAGGCAACAATGAATCTTTTCCTGAAGAAAAGGGAGAGGTCTTTCTTAATCAGGATACCGATGATGCTCCAGTTCATTAGACAAGCCCCCGTCCCGTAAGTCTGATGAAGATATCTTCCAGGGTGGCTTCTTCACTGTGGATAGTGACGACTTTTTCCCGTGCGAAGAGTTCGTGAACGGCGTCAAGTGTCTCCGGCTTGTCAAGGGTTATCTCTCGGTCCTCAAGTTCACCGTCATCTGTCGAGACTTTAGCCTTCAGCGCTCGCTTGCCGTATTGCTGCTTCAGCTGGTGGGGGGTATCAAGGGCAACGATTCGGCCCTGATTCATGAAGGCTACCCGGTCAGAGAGCTTGTCAGCCTCCAGCATATCGTGAGTGGTGAGAAAGACAGCAGCGCCTCGTGCACGCTCTTCGATGATAATGTTCCTGATTGACTCAGATGATACCGGGTCAAGTCCGGCAGTGGGCTCATCAAGGAAAAGGACACGCGGCTTGTTAACTATTGACCTGGCCACCATGAGGCGCTGTTTCATGCCCTTGGAATAGGTCTCAACTTTGTCGTTTCCCCGCCCAGCCAGGCCCACCCGTTTCAGCAGGGCATCACCGTCGAATGAGCGCAGACCAAATAGACGGGCGAATAAATTAAGATTCTCTATGGCACTCATCTGTTCATAGAGATTTGTATCCTCAAAGCAAACACCGATTTCCCCCCGTACCCTCTCTACTCTTTTAGTAACGTCCATGTCAAGCAGCTTTGCCTGTCCCTCTTTGGGCTTGAGCTGTCCCGTCAGCATCTTGAAGGTCGTCGTCTTACCGGCGCCATTAGGGCCGAGAAAACCCATGATTTCGCTTTCGGCTACATTAAAACTGATATGGTCTACGGCAACCAGTTCACCATAATGGTAGGTCAGTTCCTCAGCTGAAATAGCGTTTCGCGACATATTATCTCCTTTCCCACTGTTAACATGGTACAGGTTGAACCAATTTTAGCACTTTTTCCACCATTATGTGAAAGTATGTTATACTCGAATTTGGGACAAAATGTCATTTTATTCCCTTTGTAGAAGACCCCGGATGGAATAGAGGTAAGAAGTGGACAGTACCATAACCAAGGCTCAACAGTTGGTAGAAAAGATAATAAATAACGTAGAGAAGGTAATGGTTGGCAAGCGAGTAGCGATAGAGCTGGCGGTAATAGCTTTGATTAGTCAGGGGCATCTGCTTATTGAAGATGCACCTGGTGTTGGTAAGACCATGCTTGCCCGGAGCCTGGCTAAATCAATAAACTGCAGCTTTAAAAGAATACAATTCACGCCCGATATGCTCCCGGGCGATATTACCGGCGTATCGATCTATAACCAGAAGATTGGCGACTTTGAGTTCCGCCCTGGTCCCATAACAGCTCAGGTGGTATTGGCAGATGAAATCAATCGGGGCACACCCAAGGTCCAATCGGCTCTATTAGAAGCTATGGAAGAGAGACAGATTACTGTCGACGGTATCACCCATAAAATGCCCTCACCTTTCCAGGTTCTGGCCACCCAGAATCCTATAGAATATGAAGGCACCTTTCCTCTCCCGGAGGCGCAGCTGGACAGGTTTCTGTTACGCATAAACATTGGCTACCCTTCTCCATCGGAAGAGATAGCTATATTAGAAAGACAACAGTATATCCATCCCATTGAGCAAATCGGCCACGTAGTAGATGCTTCCGATGTTTTAACGCTTCAGGAAACAGTGAGGAAGATTTACGTGGACGATTCGGTTAAGCAGTACATGGTATCACTGGTTGATGCGACACGCCACCATCCTGCGATATATCTCGGGTCTTCACCTCGCGGCTCACTGGCCCTTTCCCGCACTACTCAGGCTCGAGCTCTATTACAGGGACGCGACTTTGTTTTACCTGATGATGTTAAAGCTCTGGCCGAATCTGCTTTAGCTCATCGGTCATTATTATCTTCGACAGGTCAGTCGCAGGGTAAAGACGGACGTGCCTTTATAGCTGAGATACTCGAAACCGTTCCTGTACCTGGAGCGATACCCGACTAACGGGAAAAGCCGACCTGACAAGCTATTATTAAGAGGCTTACTTTTTCCGGTTAAGAAGTTATGAAAATTCGATTGGTTCTCATTATTGTCCCACTTCTCACCCTGGCTCTGGCTTTAGCCGGAGGTTTTACTATGCTATGGCGTTTATTTGTATTTTTCGTGGTTGTGCTGCTGCTGAGTTATCTCTGGACACGCCTGAGCATCCGCGGCATTGGTAGCCGGGTTGAAAAATCATCTGACTATTGCCAGGTCGGCGAGTGTTTTACGGAGGAATTTACTGTATTTAATCGCAGCAAGATACCCACTTCTTTGATTGAAGTGCAGGAAGATACCGATTTACCTGGCTACCGGAATATGGTAGCTTTTAATCTTTCTTCGCAGAGTTCCCATTGTTGGCGTACTGAAGTCTATTGTCAGCGTCGGGGGAAGTATAGTCTGGGTGCCCTTACCGTCAGGGCCACCGATCCTTTCGGCTTCTTCTCACTAAGCCGGCACCTGGGTGAGTGCCAGAACGTTATCGTTTACCCGGAGATATTGGACCTGCCTTTCTTTAGGGCGTTACCCCGGCAGGAGTCGGGGGCAAGTCCGCGTCACTGGCTGGCAAGTGAGTTCGGGCCCAATGCCGCTCGTGTACGTGAATACACAAGCGGCGACAGCCTCCGTAATATCCACTGGCGCACAACGGCTCATACCGGTACGCTCATGGTCAAAGAGTTTGAACCTGACCGTACAAATTATGCTTTTAAGAACATCTGGATTGTCCCTGATATGCATCAGGCGTCTCAGCTGGGAGAGGGCGAAGAGACAACTGAGGAATACGGTATAACGATAGCTGCCTCTCTCACCCAAAAATACATAGATAGCGGCAAACGGGTAGGGCTGATCGCCTCAGGTGACCAGTCTTATCTTTTTCCGCCCGAAGCCGGAGGCCAGCACCTGCAGCACATTCTACAAGCCCTCGCCGTAATGAAAGCGACTGGTAAAGTGCCTCTTGATACCTTGCTTGCATCCCAAATAGAACGCTTTGACGCGGGCTCCGCGGTCATTGTCATCACTTCCTCCGATAACCTGGGAGTAACACAGTCGCTTCGCCATGCCATAGACCGCGGCGTCATTGTCATAGCCATCTTGCTTGATTCTCTAAGTTTTGGTGGCAGAACCAGCGCGGCCAATACTGCCCGCAGCCTTATTTCGAACGGCCTGCATGTGTATGTAATCAGACGTGGATTGGGGATAGCAAGAGCACTTGATAGCCGGCTGACTTTTTCAAGCATACAATACATTGGAGACAAAATGTAGAAATGACTGGCAACAGGAAAGAACAGGAAAAGCCTCCTTACCCTGTAAAAGAAGCTCATACACAGTCAATATCACGGGCAGGTTTTAAAGCTCGCTTAGGTGACTGGTATGAGTGGTTAAATATTGGATTACTGTTCCTGGTACTTGAGATTGCGGTACTTTCTATTGAGCAAGCCAAATGGATTACGCCTCAGCCGTCATTGACTCTGGTCCTTATCCTCACTATGCTGAGTACCTGGTTGCTGGTAAAAAGCCGATTACCAAGCGTGGCAATACATGTCCTTGTGCTGGTTGTCGGTAGTCTGGTAACTATATGGCAGGCAACAAGCGTGGCGAGGCTCGATGAGGCAACCATATACTTCGCTGTATTTCTCGCTTTTATAACCTGGGGAATCGGCTACTTATCGACATGGTTCATTTTACGAAGGCAAAATGCCTGGGTGGCCGTCTCTCTGGGCGCTGTGGTTATCCTGGTAAATCTGAGTAATCTCCCCGATAAGTATTATGCTTTTTTCGGCTTCTACTTTATAGCTGCCATACTGCTGATTGCACAGAACCGTATGCTAAAGCTGCGTTACCTGTTGGGACGTGGCACAGGCTATCCCAAGCGGGGCTTACTCTACTTTATGGCATCACTGCTCTGTATCGGCATACTGGCGGTTTCTGTTTCATGGATAACCCCGGAAATACGGGTTCCTCAACTCGAGACGATGATAGCTACTAAAATGCTCTGGACAAAGGATATTGAGGAATCCCGGCTTAATTTCTTCGCTCTTGTACCGGCAAAACAGCCCATAATCACGAGCAGCACACGCCGGGATTTGCTTTTTACGGAGGAATGGCACCAGGGCAGCCAGGTTCATTTCATCGTCAGTTCAGAGCGTCCCTCTTATTGGCGGGTACATGTATATGATACCTACACCTCCCAGGGCTGGACAAATCGGCCGACCAGCAGATATCTACTGGAAAAAGAGGTGCCCTGGGGTGAAGCTGAGACGCTTTCGGAGCGTGATACACTAACCTACACGGTAGAAACCAATCTGAAGACGGATGTCCTCCTTACTGCCGGTGGATTTATATCTTCTGATACCCCGGTTCTGGTGCATGTAGGCGCCGGGGATGTTATCGCGGTGACGGCACCACGTCTCCTCCGACCTGAAGAGCGTTACACCGTTACCTCCAGTATCTCTTCAGCGACCCGCGATAACTTACAAACGGCTGGTAAAGACTATCCGCAGTATATAAGGGAGAATTACCTCCAGCTGCCTCCTGACTTTCCTGAAAGCGTCAGGCAACTGAGTGAAAGTATAACCAGAATGGCAAATTCACCCTTTGCGAAGGTAACTGTTATAGATTGGTATCTTTCCGAAATCCCTTATGAAGAACAAGTTGAAGCTCCACCTCAGGGTACTGATGGCGTGGAGCATTTCCTGTTTACCCAGAAGTCAGGCTATTGCCTCCATTTTGCTTCGGCCATGGCGGTAATGCTCCGCTCGGTTGGTGTACCGTCAAGACTTGTCGTCGGCTATCTTCCTGGTGATGAAGGCGACGTCGGGGAATATACTTTGCGGGACAAACACTATCATACCTGGCCTCAGGCTTATTTCCCGGGCTACGGCTGGGTGGATTTGGAGGTAACACCCAGCTTGGATAGTGAGGTGACCATCGAGACACCGTGGGTAGCGAGCCAAATCGCGTGGGAAGGGGGGCAACAGGATGCATGGCTGTCATGGTATACGCTGGGTATGTGGCAGGAGTTTGGGGGTACTGAAATAGGTGAGGCAGCTGAGAAGATAGAATTTAGGGAGCCGGGATGGCTTTTTGCCGAAGTTATAGGAAAGACCCTGCTTTGGCTTTTCGGTGGCGTTATTCTAATCATGCTATTGGCAGTTCCAGTACTTGCTCTCAGGTCAGCCTTCTATCGCTGGCTTTGGGGTGTAGTCAGGAAAGACTGCGCATCTACGGAATATTCAAAATTGTGTGTCCTTGGCTCACTGGTAAAATTGAGACCCAGACCACAGCAAACACCTCTGGAATATGCTGCCGAGCTCACTTTAGAGTTTCCGCGACAAGCTAAAGCTCTTGATAATATTGTTCAGGCATATGTTCAGAGACGATTCGGCCGTAGAGGAGCGAAATTAGGGTTGATGGAGGAGGCGGAGCTTTTAAAGTCACGGGGCGACGTATACCGTATCCTTCTCACACGGCTGGGTTTTTTCAACAAACTATTCTACAGGCGGTAATGATAAGCTCAGTTACGTGTTCCCAACACGGCCGGTTCAACTTCACGCCAGTGAAGTCCGTCCTTACTCGTCAGTATACTGGAGCACCCTATACAGGTGGAGCGATGTCATGCAATTGTGCCATTGGGAAGCTGAGGTAGAGACCTTGATTGAAGAATGGTACAGGGAGTACAATCAGGTACGACTTAATGAAGCAACTGCTGGGGAGGATAAACATAATGACAGAAACAAAATACGGGAAATATTTTCTATCAGGGCCCAGGCCCTGGAACCCACCCGGAACCGGTCCGGTTATTGCATATCTAAATGACGAAATTTACAGGGGAAGTCACCAATACCATGTTCACTGGGTACCCGTTACTCCCCAGGGGATGCCTGGTATTACATCTTGGGACCAGATGGGCCATGGTCCACACAAACATAAAAGTCCCGAAGTCGTAATTCACATTGGAACGAATCCGGACGATCCGCTTGACCTGGGAGGAGAGGTCGAGATGTTTATGGGGCCGGAGATGGAAAAACATACAATCACTACATCCACACTTGTCTATCTCCCGGCCGATTTTCTCCATGCACCGTGGGTCATTAAGAGAGTTGACAGGCCCTTTGTTATTGTAACGGTTTGTCAAGAACTCAAGCACACAGAAAAATCTTTTAAAGAGCTTGTGTCCCAAGAAGAAAGAGAGAAGCTGTTGTTTATTGACCAGGGGTATGATAATGAAGAGAGAATCATAACGTTGCCGAAAGGGACGCGCCGCGAGTGGTAAGTGGAAAAGGGAGGAAGATAATGCCGGAACAGGAGCCAGAGCCAGAACTGAGCCTGAAAGAGAAAGAGCGCCGCTGGTCACTACTGCGAGATAAACTGAAGGGGGCCGGGCTCTCCGCCCTCATCGTCTACGGAGGCACCCAGCTAGGTGTACCGCTTCACTATCTAACGCGGGTGTGGGGTAGCAAGATGAATATGGTGATTTTCCCGGTCGACGGAGAGCCGGTTCTGCTAATTCCCAGCAACACCGGCATGATAGGTCAGCAACTGGTCAAACAGGGCTGCTGGGTGCCGGAGGATAATATCCGCTCCTCGCCAAATCTGGCCACAGATGCGGCGAAACTAATAATTAGCCTCAAATTGTCAAAAACTCGGATTGGAATAGACAGCTTTCGCTTCTGGCCGGTGTTTGAATATCAAACATTTGCCGAGTTATGCCTTGCCGTTCAACTTGTAGAAGCACACAGGTTATTCGGTGAGATACGAGGTCCCAAAAGCAGCGAGGAGCTGGCTTTAATGGAGAAGGCTATTCGTATTTCGGACCTCGCCCATTATACTTTTTTGGACAATTTAAAGCCGGGGTTGACGGAGGAGGAGGTAGCCGGTAAAGCAAACGAAATACTGACAGCTCATGACATAGTCGACAGGATTATTTTAATCCACAGCTGTCCGGAAATTGCCTACCCATACCGCCCCGGGCCGACGGTTATACAGAAGCCAAACCCGGTAACGTTTTCTCCGGAATTTACCAGAAATCTGGGATATGGCGCTCAAATGATACGAGCTTACTGGTGGAATGAGCCTGAAGGTGTATATAAGAGGATGTTTGAACTCTGGGCTGAAATGAGAAAGATGGTAGTACGGGAGTTCCGACCCGGAGTTGAGATTACCGATGCCGGTAAAAAGATTGGGGACATGGTCAGCGAATGGGGTTTCGAATGTGACAAGCTGGGGCATGCCGTGGGCCTATCTTATGGGGATGCCCCGTATATTACCGCGGGTCCGCATGAACGGGATTATATGGAGTGGACAATCCTGACTGATGAGGTGTATGCCGTTCACCCCATGGTAAGGGCCAGGGGCGGAAAAGCGCCATTTACCATGATTGGGGACATGTATCTGATTGGGAAGGACGGCACCAGATGGATGACCACCGCTTTGCCGGGCCTTCCTGAGATGATTCCTCAATAACCAAGATGAAAAGTATCGTTATTTACTATTCACAGACAGGAAATACTAAAGAAATCGCTCAGGCAATCCGTAAAGGGATTAACGAGTTGACCCGGCAATGTGATATCGCCCGACTCCAGGATGTAGATACTGAAGATTTAGCCGACTATGATTTGATTGGACTGGGCGCTCCGGTATGGCACCGGCGAGAACCGGCTAATGTGATGGAGTTCATCGAGTTTACCATGAATTCGGTGGAGGGAAAGCACGGCTTTGCTTTCTGCACTCACGGTCTTTACCCGGGCCGCTTTCTGGCCAGAGTAGTGTCGCTCATGACACAGCGAGGGATGACGGTTATCGGCTGGAATAACTGGTATGGCAGTGTCTTCCTGCCGGAGAAGCCCAAACCCTATTTTACCGACGGACATCCCGATGAAATTGACCTGAATGAGGCGCAGAGTTTTGGCAGGGAAATGGCGGAGCGCAGCCGGAGGATATACGCTGGAGAGAGCCAATTGATTCCTGTATTACCGAAAGGACGCGAGTATGACGAGCTTTATCCAGGGCCACCGAGGGGAGTGCACAGGACTACGGAGCAGCGGGAACTGATAGGCATTCGGGCTTTCGACTACAGAATCAATAAAGAGAAATGTACCTATCCCAAATGTACCGTCTGCATCGACAATTGCCCGACACACAGCATTAACCTGTCCATGTCCCCACCGATTCTAAAAGAGACCTGTGATAGGTGCTCATACTGTGAGCAGATTTGCCCACGGGGTGCCATCGAGTTCGATTGGGAACCCATCGTTAAAATCGTCGATGAGGATGCCATCCAGCGTTTTACCAGGGTGTCGGAAGAAGCCGAAGCGAAAGGGCTTTTCAGAAGGCTGGTGCCGCTAAAGGAGGTCGGCTGGAAGACACCCTGGTATACTGTTAAAAAGCCTCCGCGCATCAAACCTCTGTGAATATCTGCAAAGGAGATAATAATATGGCTGAGAAAAAATACAGTAAATATCTTACAACGGAGTGCCTCAAACCAAGTCCCAAAAGAGACGGCGTCTATCTCACGACTACCAGAAATTTGGAGTGGTCTGGTGGAGTTAACTGCTCCTTAGACTGTTTTTTTATTACACAACCCCACTTAATGTTAACCCAGCCTCACCAGCATGAATTTGCACAGTATTTACACTTTTTTTCGGCAAACCCGGAGGATGCGAAAGAGTTTGATGCTGAAGTCGAGATATCATTAGGTGAAGAAGGCGAGAAATATATAATCAATTTGCCTACGGCCGTGTATATACCGGCCGGATTACGCCACGGTCCGCTGAACTTCGCCAAAGTGAATAAACCTATCCTGTTCGTTGACCTTGCGTTGACGGGAAAATACGTAAGGGTAGGGGATACCGGGGATTAAGCGATAAAGAAAGGAGGAGAACATGTTACTTTCGGACAGGGTAGCCTTAATTACGGGGGGTGCCAGGGGGATGGGAAGATCCATGGCCATTAAATTTGCGGAGGAAGGTTGTTCCGTAGCTGTTGCTGATATCAGTATCAAGGAGGCAAACGACACCATCGCTGAAGTGTCTAAGACAGGAAAAGAGGGACTGGCCATACAGTGTGATGTTACCGATGGCAATCAGATCCGCGACACGGTGGACAAGGTTATCAAAAAATTCGGCAAGATTGACATCCTGGTTAACAATGTGGGCGGTATAACTGCTTCACCACCGATTGAGGATATGTCCGAAGAGGACTGGGATAGGGCGTTTGCCTTGAATCTAAAAAGTCACTTCCTGTTCAGCAAATATGTTGTACCTCATATGAAAAAGAGAAAATACGGCAAGATTATCAACTTTTCGTCAATAGGGGCCGTTCAACCACCCGCCCACGCTATTAACTATAATACAGCAAAGGCGGGGGTCATCGGGTTTACCCTGGATCTGGCCACCGCCCTGGCCCCGTTCAACATCAATGTCAACGTAATCCTGCCGGGGCCTGCCCGGACGTCTTTTTACGATAAGAGTATCGCGTCAATGCCGGAGGCAGAAAAAGACAAATTCTTTTCGTTTCTGGGCAATAAAACACCGATGCAGAGAATAGGCACCCCGGAAGATCTCGCCGGGGCCGCGCTGTTCCTGGCCTCCGAGCTTTCGGCATGGATTACCGGCGAGACCTTACACGTCGCCGGCGGACTACCGTCGCTACTGGCACCGGCACCACCCATGATGCCGCCGAAATAGCCAGACGAATGAAAATACGATGTATTAAATCTTAACAGGCCCGTTGACAGCGGGACCATCGTATGAGTATTCCTTGCCTCCCATCGTCTTGGTAAATCTGGGTGCCAGTAGAATAGCGTGAAATAGAATAGGTTCGTCTATTTTCCTGAAGTTGAGCGGACAGTGTACCAACCCCTTGGGGATGAAGATAATTGTGGCCTTATCGATAACTCGTTGTTCCTGTTCTTCCCCTATACAGAAATCGATTTCCGCTTTAAAAGAGTCGAATAAGTCCGGCAGCTTTCCTCCCAGAAAAATGAGGTATTCATCGACATCATGTGTATGAGGTTCCTTTTCCAGGTATATCGGTTTTATAAACAGCTGCCAACCCATGTTAAGGTTGGCCCCGGGAATCTGCTTGGCACCTCTGAAGTACGCCTGCGGGCCGGCCACTGCTGGCAGGTTGGAAGGCTCTTTAAACTCTGTCAGAAAGTATTTATCATATTTTGATTCAGCCATTTTCTTCGGTCCTCCTTATTAACATTAAAGTATATCTCAGCGCAGAAGGCTATTCCTCTGATGTCTACGCTTTCTGGTTATTCAGGTGAAACGGAAAGCTTCATAAGCATAACAGGCTTATCGACTCTCCTGAAGTTAATCTTACGATGGACTAGCCCCTTTGGGATATGAACAAGAGAGGTGGAATCAATCGTGTGTTTTTCGGCTTCCTCACCAAGCCATATGTCGACCTCAGCATCAAATTCTCGTACATTCGTTAAATCGCCGCCGAGGAAAAGCTCATAATGGTCGCATCCATGTGAATGAGGAGGCTCGTACATGACCAGGGGTTCTGTAACGACATACCAGTGCATTGTAAGAAGGCCACCGCCAGCATCTTCACCCAGATAGGTTACATCTGTGATACAGCTCTTTTCTTCGCCCGCCAATCTCTTGTCGATATAGTATTGTACTTCCAGAGTTCTTGTTCGAACGGATGGTTTTACTATATATTTCCCGTAGTCTGATTCAGCAACTTTCTTGTTTGAGTGTTGAGGAGAAGTGGTCATATTCAGTGAGTAATTAGGGGAAAAGAAAATATTCCAGTATGCAATAGGTTTATCGATTCTCTTAAAGTCAAGCGGGCAGTGCCTTAATCCCTTGGGGATATAGAAAACTGTGGGTTCCGTGACTGAATATTTTGCACATTCTTCGCCCAGACATATCTCTACTTCGGCCTGGAACTCATTCATATCCTGCGGGTTGGTTCCGGTAAAAATCAGGAACTCGTCAAAGTCGTGTGCATGAGAGTCAGCACGCATGTCGATGGGTTGTGAAATGCAGCTCCAGTCAAAAGAAAAGCTCGTTCCCTCGCTATCTATTTCACCCCTGAAGGATAACTTTGGTGCTGTAACCTCTGGATGTATGCTCTTTTGCACAATATCTGTCGTTATCAATTTCCCGTATTTTGATTCCGCCATTTTCTCTTTTCCATCCTTTACGGTGAAGGCTATTTGTCGGATGTCTGAGCTTTCTGGTATTCAGGTGAAGCGAAGAGATTGATAAGCGTAATAGGCTTGTCGACTCTCCTGAAGTTAATCTGGCGATGGACTAACCCCTTGGGGATATGGACAACTGAGGTGGAGTCAATCGTATGTTTTTCAGCTTCCTCACCCAGCCATATGTCGACCTCGGCATCAAATTCGCGTATATCCATGGCCTTGCCTCCGAGAAAAACCTCGAATTGGTCGTGGTTGTGTGAATGAGGAGGCTCGTACATATTGAAGGGTTCAGTGATGGCATACCAGTAAATAGAAAGGGCGCCTCCGCCGGTATCTTTGCCGGTATAAACCATATCCTCGCTCTCTCTCTTTTCTTCTCTTATCAGTCTCTTGTCTATGTAGTATTTTACTTCAAAGGTCCTTCTCTGTATGGAAGCTTTTGTTATAAGTTTCTTGTAGTCTGATTCAGCCATTTCTTTAGAGTACCTGGGGGAGACGGCAACATTCAGCATTACAGTAGGTTTGCCGACTTTATTATATTTAAGCGGACAATGAACTAATCCCTTTGGGATATAGACAATACTGGGTTCGGTAAATATGTGTTTTTCACGTCCTTCGCCAAAACATATCTCTACTTCTGTCTGAAACTCCTTCATATCCTGCGGATTGCTTCCTAGGATACACAGGAACTCGTCAAATTCGTGTGTATGAGCGTCATCTATAAAGACGAGGGGTTCTGCGGTGCAATTCCAGCCGAAGGAAAGGTCCTTTTCGCCATTGCTATCGATATAATTTAACTTTGGTGCTGTAATCTCTGAATGTATACTCGTTGCAAACGATTCCCTCGTTATCAAATGTCCGTATTTTGATTTCGCCATCTTCTCGTAGGCTCCTTCCGGTATTATTGCTTGATATGCAGATTTGCTGTGACACACCTGTATGTTCGCTGTCAATTATCCCATCTATATAAAAGTAACTTCAAGGGCAGTCTCCAGCAGGGCTACGGATTACTCAGTGACATCAAGTTCGCCGCTGGGTTTCTGGCGGAATTGGTCTAATAGAATGCCCGGGGGAAAGCGTGATATCAATAAACACGATAGGTTTGGTAACCCTTTTTATATTGAGGGGACCATGCGTCAGCCCGGCCGGTATATAGACGCATGAGGTGTAATTGATAATGTGTTTTTCCTGGTCTTCTCCCAGATGCATCTCAACCTCGGCGCCAAA
>JAUWYU010000093.1 GCA_030615655.1 Dehalococcoidia bacterium | reverse complement strand
TGGTTGTTTTATTTACATAAAACTATCGTTATCGACTTGGCTTCTCAGTGCCTATGATGGCGATTTCTATCTTCTGCCCGCATTTGGAGCAGGTTACATTGAGAGTAATCGGCTGCTGCATGACGCGTTCGGCAACGGCGGAGACTATAGAGTCGACATTATCCAGACGCCGGTCCAGCGTGTCAAGGCGCCTTTCAATTCGCTCGATATCTGGCGCTGACTCCTCTTCTAACGGTTCGAGTTTATCTTGCTTGGCCACGTTATTAGTCCTCTGCCAAATAATGGTCAGCCCCATTATATGTCTCGGAAGACGGTATGTCAAAAATTGAGCAGGTGTAATAGGTAACTATTATTGATTTATGGGAAATAGCGGGGTATAATCCTAAAAACAAGGCGTAAGTTTGGTTTACATTAATCACTAAGGAGGGGAGTCAAATGACTGAGGAAGCAGTCGGCAAGGTGAGTGATTTCTTTGCCCACCCGGTAGTGGCTGGCATCGACATGCTCGGAAAGCTGAAAGTGGGGGACAAGATTCACATCACGGGACATACCACTGATATTGAAATGGTGATTGCCTCCATGCAGATTGACAATGCCGATGTCACCGATGCTAAAAAGGGCGATTCTGTGGGTATCAAGGTCCCGGACCGGGTAAGAAGGGGAGACACCGTATACAAGGTTATCGACTGAAGCAGTCTCACCACCAAACTAGCTGGTTTAAAGGACACACCTGTTGTCCTCTCTGCTGTCTCCTTGTTCTAACCTGCCTGAGCGTAAATCTTTGGATTATTCCTGAGATTTATGCTCGGGTATGCCTGATAGGGCTATTTATGGAGAGTAAATATCGCCGTGAGGAGGTTTATGATGAGTGGCTTCGGTGACTATGATAAATATGACGGCCTCGGTCTGGCCGAGCTTGTGCAAAAGAAAGAGGTCAAGCCGGGCGAGCTGGTTGAAGAAGCCATAAATCGTATTGAGAGGCTCAATCCGCAGCTCAATGCCGTTATTCATAAGATGTACGAACAGGCTCGAAAAACTGCCGGCGGCGACCTGCCCGACGGCCCCTTCAAGGGTGTTCCCTTCCTGCTGAAAGACTTGGTAACGTACTACGCAGGGGTTCCTCTGACCTGCGGCAGCCGGTTCTTCAAGGACTTTATCCCGGACCACGATTGTGAGCTGGTAAAGCGACTTAAGGCGGCTGGCATCATTGTCATCGGCAAGACCAACACGCCGGAGTTGGGGCTGGCGTTTGTGACCGAGCCGGAGTTGTTCGGCCCCGCCAATAACCCCTGGGACCTGACCCGTACCACCGGCGGTTCCAGCGGCGGTTCGGCGGCAGCTGTAGCCGCGCGGATAGTCCCCGTGGCCCACGCCAGTGACGGTGGCGGTTCCATACGCGTTCCATCTTCCTGCTGCGGTGTTTTCGGCCTTAAGCCGACCCGTGGACGTAATCCGGCCGGGCCTGATTTTGGCGACATGTGGCGCGGCTTTGCCGGCGACCACGCTATCACCCGCTCCGTGCGTGATAGCGCCGCCTTACTGGATGCTACGGCTGGCCCTGATACGGGGGCTCCTTATTATGCGGCGCCGCCGGCTCGCTCCTTCCTGAGTGAAGTCGGGGAAAGCCCCGGAAAACTGCGTATTGCCTTCACATCGGAGCATTTACTCGGTAGCACCGTCGAAGAAGATTGTATCAAGGGCCTGGAGGCAACCGTTAAACTATGTGGGGAGCTCGGTCATGAGATGGTGGAAGCGGTGCCCCCGATAGACGGTCAGGCTATTACCAGGGCTTTTATGACGATAATATGCAGCGAAACCAGGGCGATGATTGATGAATCCAGCGACTTGTTAAACCGCAAAGCTTCTTCTAAGGATTTTGAACCGCTCACCTGGATAATTGCCCTGCTCGGTGATGAATTCCTAGCGTCCGATTTATCCCGTGCTATCAACACAATTCAGCTTTACTCGCGGCAGGTTGGAGAATTTTTTGAAAAACACGACGTCTTGCTAACGCCGACGCTGGCCATGCCTCCCTTGAAAACGGGTGAGTCTCAGGTAAAAGGAATTCAGGCTGTGATGATGAAATTATTCGGCCGTCTTAATGCCGGGGGTTTGATTAAAAGGCTTGTCGGGATGGATTATATGGCCGAAGAAGCTCTTAAGTTTGCGCCCTACACGCCTCTGTTTAACGCTACGGGGCAACCGGCTATGTCCGTGCCGCTCCACTGGAACGATGAGGGACTGCCCATCGGTATGCAATTTGTCGGTCGCTACGGGGATGAAGCGACCCTGCTGCGTCTGGCCGGGCAACTTGAGAAAGCAAGGCCATGGTCTGACCGTCTACCGCCAATCTGCACCACGGTATCAGGTTGAACACTATTAGCTCTCCTGTTGTGCTCAACCTATGGACTTGACGAGGTTGGCCATTTCTATGGCGCTTACCGCCGCATTGAAGCCCTTGTTGCCCGCTTTGCTTCCAGAACGTTCCACGGCCTGCTCCAGGGTGTCGGTGGTGATAACTCCGTAAATGACGGGCACCCCCGTATCCAGGTTAATCTTGGCGATACCCTTGGTAACCTCAGCCGCGATGTAGTCGAAGTGAGGTGTGCCGCCGCGAATCACGGCTCCCAGGCAGATAACGGCATCATACTTCTTCGTCTGGGCCATTTTCTGGGCAATCAGCGGTATCTCAAAGGAGCCGGGCGTCCAGGCGACCTCAATGTCATCCTCGATGACGCCGTGGCGGAGCAGGGCGTCCTGTGCCCCTTCGAGTAGCTTCTTGCTGAAGAACTCATTAAAACGTGAGACAACCACCCCGAACTTCAGCCCCTTCCCCAGTAATATGCCCTCGTATTGCTTGCTCATTGCTATCTCCTTGCCCCGGTTTTATTTTAATCGTCTTTTAGTCATCAGCAGAATCTGATACTTTCAAGAGATGACCCATTTTTTCCTGTTTTGTCTTGAGGTAGCGGCGGTTGTACTTGTTTGGCCGGGTAATCAGCGGTATTGTCTCTGTTATCTTGAGTCCGTAGCTTTCCAGGCCGCTCATCTTCTTGGGATTATTGCTCATTAGCCGCATATTTCTTAGGCCCAGGTCGGCCAGTATCTGAGCGCCGATACCGTAGTCCCGCAAATCAGCCTCGAAGCCCAGTGAAAGATTGGCTTCCACGGTGTCCATCCCTTTATCCTGGAGGGCGTAAGCCTTTATCTTGTTGTGTATACCGATGCCTCTTCCTTCCTGTCTCATGTAGATAACGACGCCCCGGCCCTCTTCGGCTATATTTTGCATGGCTAATTGTATCTGCTCGCCGCAGTCGCAGCGCAGGCTGGTGAATACATCGCCGGTGAGGCACTGGCTGTGCACCCGAACCAGTATCGGGTCATCGGTGGCCACGTCGCCCATCACCAGGGCCAGGTGTTCGTCTGGGTCGGTACTGCTTTTATAAGCGATAACGGTGAACTCGCCATAAGGTGTGGGCAGCTTGGCTTCGGCTATACGGTGCACCAGTCTTTCGTGGCGGTAGCGGTAGGCGATAAGGTCGGCCACGCTGATGATTTTCAGGTCAAATTTATCGGCGATTACCTCCAGCTGCGGCAGCCTTGCCATGGTGCCGTCCTCGTTCATAATCTCGCAGCAGACACCCGCCGGATAGAGGCCGGCCAGCCTGGCCAGGTCAACCGTAGCCTCGGTCTGTCCGGCCCGCACCAGGACGCCGCCGTCTCTAGCGCGCAGAGGGAACATGTGCCCCGGCATAATCATGTCCTCGGGCCTGGTCTTCGGGTCAATCATCGCCTGCACCGTCTTTGCCCTGTCTGCCGCCGAGATGCCGGTGCTTGTCCCGCGCTTGGCTTCGACGGATACCGTGAAGGCTGTGCCGAAGTTGGAGGTATTGTTGTTCGTCATCATGGGTATCTTCAGTTCATCCAGCCGTTCGCCGGTAACAGGCATGCAGATAAGCCCCCGACCGTACATGGCCATGAAGTTGATGGCTTCCGGGGTAACCTTCTCGGCGGCCATTATCAGGTCGCCTTCGTTTTCCCTGTCCTCGTCATCGACAACAATAACGAACTTGCCTGCTTTAATATCCTCAATAGCTTCCGGAATAGTTGCCAGTCCCATTGTTCGTTTCTCCTCACTCCACAGGGGCGTTCAGTTTACCGGGAAACCGTGCTCCTGCAAAAAATCAGCGGTTATGCCGCTGCTCTGTGCCTTGTTGAACTCGGCTACGTATTTGCCGATAATATCCGCTTCCAGGTTTACCGTGTCGCCTATCTTTTTATCAACCAGAGTCGTGTGCTGGCGGGTATAGCCGACGATAGATACCCGGAAAGAGGTGGTGTCTTTATCGACTACCGTCAGGCTCACCCCGTCCACGGCGATAAAGCCCCTGAGTACGATAAAACGCATTACCTCGGGAGAGGCTTCGAATTTCATCAGTACGGCTTCACCCTCCCTGGCGACCGAGGCTATCCTGCCGGTGTCGTCCACATGACCCTGCACCAGGTGACCGCCTACTTCCCCGCCCAGCGCCAGGGGCCTCTCCAGGTTGACCCTGTCCCCGGTGCGCAGGAGCCCGAGATTGGTCCGCTTGAGGGTCTCCGGCATGACCTCGACGGAGAAGCACTTGTCGTCAAAATCGGTCACTGTCTGGCAGGCGCCGTTGACGGCGATACTGCCGCCGGGCTGCATCCCCTCGAGGACCTGGCTGGCGGCAATCACCAGCCTTCCCGCCGGAACTGAGACAACGCTACCTGCTTCTTGTATGATACCGGTAAACATGCCGTATTCCTTAACAAATGGACCTGACTACTGCCATTCTAGCACTTGTCATAAGATAAGTGCAATATCGGCAGGCTACCTGATGCTGTACGCAATCTGGACGGTGAGGCTGACCTTTAACTCTCCCGGGCTGATTGACGTCGATACGGGAGCCGGTGCCAGAATCGCCATTTCGGCCATTCCGTACGTTATACTTTCGTAATAGGGTGACGTATAGGTGCTCTCGGCGATGTACGTCGGCTCGCCCAGCTTCACTCCGGTCTGCTCGGCCAGCTTCTCGGCCCTGGCCTTGGCGTCGGCGGTTGCCTTTTCCCTGGCTTCGTCATAATAGACTGACGGGTCGTCCACGGTGAAAGTCAGGTCGTCAATCCTGATGAGGTCGCCCCCGGCCTTAACGACGGTATCAATGATACTGCCGACTTCCTCTATATCCCTTATCTTGGCTGTCACCTTGTTGGTCACCCGGTAGCCGACCACAATCTCCTCGCCGGTCTCATCGTCCCACCTTGTCCGCTGGCGAATATTGAAATACTGGGTCTGTATGTCTTCTTCCTTGACGCCGCTGTCGGTCAGTGCCGTCATCACCTTGTCCATAGCTCCGGACACCTTGGCCTGTGCCCCGGCGACGGTCGTCTCCTGTGCCTCGACGCCCACCTCCAGTAGTGCCACATCAGGAGTGACGGTTACCTCCCCCGTGCCACTTACCCAGATTCCGGTATTCTGGGTGGTGAGGCCGCTGGAGGTTGTCCGGGTAGGCGGCGAAGTGAATCCGTCGCACCCTGCCAGACCGAGAACAACGATTATCAGCAGCAAAATGCCGGCCAGCCACATTATACGTCTCATAAAAATTACCCCCTGATTCGAGTATATCCAAAGCTGTGGGTGAAATCAAGCTGGCTGACTGCGGGATGTAAGCTTTGGGATGTTGACAAAAGTACAAATAGTTTTATAATGAACTTGCTCGATATGAAATAGCTGCAAATTTTACTTAGCTTGAATAAATTAAAGGAGGTGAATGAGATTGAACCAGAACGACAACGAGGGTAAGAAGCGAGATGTCTTGGACAAGATTAATACGCTATATTCTGAAGTGGGTGAAAATTTAAAGATAACGCCGGTTGTTCAGAAAGAAATATTCGAAGTTCTCGACAATGTTGTTAAAGAACTGGACAAGGACAGCTCCGACCTTAAACTGAGCCAGGCCAGTTCGAAAATCAGCATGATGAAAAAGAGGGCCTCACAGGCCGAAGGTCAAAAAAAGAGGTGGTTAGCCTTAGTTATATTTGCCTGGCTGTTTGCTTGTATTGCACTGGGAGTTTGGGCGATCTATGGAGGCGAATTCTGGCCTAAAGCCTTACAAACGACCGGCAGGGAAATCCTGTTTGGTGCCGTTCTCTGGGGCCTGGTTGGTGCCACCA
>JAUWYU010000003.1 GCA_030615655.1 Dehalococcoidia bacterium | reverse complement strand
CCCTGAAGGCTTGCACCACTTATATTTTCAACTTGAATCCCTTCGGAAACAGCCCCCAGAGCCAGAAAATAAGAAGCTGATGACCAGTCCCCTTCCACTTCCAGCTTAGCTGGTTTATATCTTTGCCGGCGGACGATAAATCTGTCGAACTCGTGGTTTACGTTTATCCCGAACTGTTTCAGGCACCAGAGGGTCATCAGGACATAGGGCCCTGATGTCAGGTCAGTCGTCAGCCTGATGCTCACTTCTTTCTTGGCAAAGGGAGCTATCAGGAGCAAGGCCGATATGAACTGAGAGCTTATATTACCCGGCAGGTCCGTAGGTCCCCCCGTCAGGGTGCCGCCTTCTATAGTAACCGGAGGCGTTGTCTTTCCCTCCATGGAGCCTTTTATCCCCAGCTTTCCCAGTGCCTCTACCAGCGATCTCACCGGTCTCTTGGAGAGGGAAGGCCCTCCGACCAGCGTGTGCTTGCCGGGAAGAAGCGAACAAATGGCCGTCATGAATCTCAGAGTGGTCGCCGACTCACCACAGAATAGCTCTTCCTGCGGTACCCGGAGGGAGCCCCCGGTCACCCGCCACATATCGTCTCCTTTATCGATACTGACACCGATTTTACCCAGGACATCGGCGGCGGCGTTGGTATCGTCGGAAACCAGGGGATTTATTATCTCACTGTTCCCCCGGCTCAGGGCGGCACACATCAGCCCCCGAATAGTCATACTTTTGGAAGAAGGGACTTTTACCTTTCCCTCTACATCACTTTTATTAATCGTAACCTGCATCGTCTTTCAATCTTCCTATTATCTTTTCGACCACCGTGTCAATACTCAGCCTGGAAGTGTTTATTTTGATATCGGCGGCTCTTTCGTAAAAAGGCTGGCGGAATCTTAAAAGCTCTTTGATTTGCCGGGCCCGGTCAGACACCGCGAGCAAGGGCCTTTCATCCGTATCTCCTGAAATGCGCTTGAGAATTACCCCCGGTGACGCCGCCAGGTAAACTATAATACATTCCTTTCTCAGTCGGTCAATATTTATTTTATTAAGAACCAGGCCGCCACCGCAAGCGATAACCACTTTTTCCCTGTCAGCAACTTCCCTGGTAACCTCGATTTCAAGTTCACGAAAGGCAATTTCACCGTACTGCTGAAATATCTCGGGAATAGACTTCCCCGCTTTCTTCTCAATCATACCATCAAGTTCAATGAAATTTTTATCCAACTTTTGGGCTAGTATTTTGCCCACGGCCGTTTTACCCGTGCCCATAAAACCTATCAGGGCGATACTAGTCTTCATGTCTCTCCAGCGCCTTAATAGCTTCCTTCCGCATCAGGTCAAGCGGGGCTGTCTGCTCGGTCCATTTCTCGAAAGCCAGAGCACCCTGCCAGACAAGCATATCAATCCCTCCTACAGTCCGGGCACCGGCCGCCTCAGCCTCTTTCAGCAACCTCGTTCTAATAGGATTATACACTATATCATAAACAACAAGGTCAGGTTTCAGCAATTGCGCGGGAATTGGACTCTCCTGATTATCGGGGCTCATGCCCACGCTGGTGGCGTTAATCAATATGCCGGCCCCCTCCATTGCCGTGGATAAATGTTCTTCAGTGAGTTCCAAGGCACTCGCCTCTTTTTTAAGGTCGTCACGTATCCGCCGGGCAAGCTCCACAGCCCAGTCCAGCTCTAACTGGCGATTAAGGATGGTCAGGTGAGCGCCCCTTTCGGCCAGGATGTAGGAAATGGCTCTTGAGGCACCGCCGGCCCCCAGAATAACGACGTTTTCCCCTCCCGGCTCAACCCCCCGCTCCAGCAGCGCCTGTAAAAAACCGGTGGCATCGGTATTGTAACCCCTTAATTCACCGCCATTATTCACGACAGTGTTGACGGCGCCGATTTTCTCCGCCAGGGGGTCCAGTCCGTCCAGCATGGGCATAATCGCCACCTTGTGCGGTATGGTAACATTGAATCCCCTTATATTCAGGGCCCTGATACCTTCAACGGCTTGAGCCAGCTCCTCCGTTCTTACCCGGAAAGGAATATAAACGTAGTCCAGTCCCAGCTTTCTAAAGGCAGCGTTGTGCATCACCGGCGACATGGTATGTTCGATGGGGTCGCCGATTAATGCGCAGATTCTTGTTTTCCCCGATATCACTTTATCCGTCATCTTTGAGCATCCCGTAAATTTTTCTTAAGTCCCTTACCGTTATCTGCCCCGGGGCTGATTCTTTACCTTCTTCAATAGACGCGTAGGTGAAATAGCCACCAGCCAGCAGACAGAGAACTCTGGAGATATACCCCAGAGGCCCCATGGCGAAGGAGACCACTTTTGTCTGCGGAAAGTCCGCTATGAGCTGCAAGGTAGCTACATTATCCGCAAAGCTTTGGGCGGTGGTAATCAGCTTGCAGATATCGGCGCCGGCGGCCAACTGACTCCTGATAATTTCCCGCATCCTCTCCAGAGGCGGCGTTTCCTTCAGGGCATGATACGACAGCAGGCACTCGGCCCTGCCTTTAATCTCCGGGACCACCGCCTCAACCCCCGGCGTACTGAGTTCTATATCAACTATGCCGGCTCCCAGGTCGATGGCACTTAGAAGCTCGTCGATTCTCCGTGTTTCATTCCCCTGCCAGCTGCCTCCCTCCCCGGTTCTCCGGTTGCAGGCTATCCAGGGTTTCCCCAGATATCCGGCCAGTTCCCGCCAGCTACTGCCAATGAGGTCAATACGCACCTCAAAGAGGTCAACCAGCGGCTCAATCCTTTTTACCGCTTCCAGGTCATCATTGACGATGGCGACACAAATTCCGCGATTATCCCCAGCCAACTAAAATCTCCTCTACCAGGGAAGGACTGACTTCATCGTTGATAAAGGCATTCCCGATTGATTTAAGCAGGACGAACCTTACCTTATCCTGCAGGACCTTCTTGTCGTGTTTCATGGCCTCCACTACCTCTTCCACACTGAGCTCCGGCATTTCCGTAGGGAGACCGGCTTTCTGAATGACTCTCTCCAGCCTGACGACATCGCTCTCACTCAATATCCCCATCCGACTGGAGATTCTAGCCGCCGCCACCATGCCGATGGCAACGGCTTGGCCATGCTTTAACTGGAAGTTGGAGACCGCTTCCACGGCGTGTCCCACGGTATGACCATAGTTCAGGATACCCCTCAGGCCAGCCTCTTTTTCATCCTTCTCTACTATTTCGGCTTTAATCCTGGCCGTCTCCAGGACTATATCCTCCAGCGCCCCCGGGTGAAGCGCTCTGGCTTTTTGTATGTTAAGATCAAGAAAGCTGAAAAGGTTTCTGTTCCTGATAGCGGCGCTCTTGATAACTTCAGCCAGTCCATTGGCTAACTCTACTTCGGGAAGGGTCTTCAGCGTATCAATGTCAGCAACCACCAGACTTGGCTGGTAGAATACCCCTATAGTGTTCTTCAGTCGTCCGTGGTCTACCGCCGTTTTGCCACCGATGCTACTGTCAACCTGCGCCAGCAGGGTGGTTGGTACCTGTATCAGTGGTACCCCCCGCATATAAGTAGCGGCCACGAAACCCGCCAGGTCGCCAATAACCCCACCGCCCAGAGCTAAAATGGGGGTCGTCCTTTCCGCGTAAGCGCCGGTCAGTTTATTATATAATCTGCCGGCGGTTGCCAGAGATTTCTGCTCTTCCCCCACCGGTACCTCCAGAATGGTGACATCAAAGCCGGCATTGGTCAGGCTCTGATTCAGAACATCGGCATACAGACCTCTCACAGTGGTATCGGTGATGATGACCGCCCTGCCCGAAAAGCCTCTTCCCTTCAGCCAGAGTCCGGTCCGGGCCAGCAAGCCAGTCCCGACACGAATCTCATAGCTGTTGTCGCCGAACTCTACTTTTACTTTCTTCATTTATGTCATTTTACCTCTACTCACGCAAGGTTGCAATAATGCCGGCCACATAATGGCTTATTATCAGCACTTTCCTAATAATTACTGCTTCCAGACTAACTTATTCCTAGATTCCTTCATAAAAATATTGACAGACGGTATTGATTTATGATAAATTTAGTATTTAGTGCTCAGAATTCAGTAATAGCTGACAGATTGAAATAAAAGAGCTCAATCTGTCACTAGGCTTCAGAATGGATGGGCTAAGGCTCATCCATTGTAATTGTGGGGACAGGAAGGAAAGAATGCCGACAATAAATCAGCTGGTTCGCAAGGGGCGCAAGGTGGTCTCTAAGAAGACCAGGACGCCGGCACTGCGCTACACCTACAACGCTTTAAAAAACAGGGTGCAGTCGGGGAAGGGCTCCCCGCAGAAACGAGGGGTTTGCGTGCAGGTTAAGACGACTACCCCCAGAAAGCCCAATTCGGCGCTGCGCAAGATAGCCAGGGTGCGCCTGACCAACCACATGGAGGTAACCGCCTATATACCCGGTGAAGGACATGAATTGCAGGAACACTCGGTAGTCCTGATTCGGGGCGGCCGTGTCAAAGACCTGCCCGGCGTCCGCTATCATATCGTCCGGGGGGCACTGGATACCAGCGGTGTGGCTAATCGCCGTCAAGGTCGCAGCAAGTACGGGAGCAAAAAGGCTAAAGAAAGGGTCGAACCCACCTAGTCTGAGGGGATAAAATGCCGAGAAGAGCCCGAGCGGTAAAGAGAGAGGTCATTCCTGATGCCAAATATCGCAGCACAACCGTATCCAGGTTGATTGCCAAAGTGATGATGCGCGGCAAGAAACGGACGGCAGAGGGAATCGTCTACGGCGCTCTTGAGCTACTGGAGCAGCAGGTCTCCAAGGACCCGGTAGCAGCACTGGAACAGGCGGTAAGAAACACCACGCCGCTACTTCAGGTCAAGCCCCGTCGTGTCGGCGGCGCTACCTATCAGGTACCGGTGGAGGTGCAACCTGACCGTGGTCTCTTCCTGGCCCTGACATGGCTGGTGAAATCCGCCCGGGCCCGAAAAGGCAAGGCGATGATGGAGAAACTGGCCAATGAACTCAGTGATGCCTTCCAGGGGCAGGGAGTGACTATTAAAAAACGTGAAGATACGCATAGAATGGCCGAGGCCAACAGGGCCTTTGCCCACTATAGATGGTAAGGGGTTTTTCTGATTAATAGCAGTGTTACCATAAAAAATCCAGTGACAGCGGGAGAGAAGAAAGTGCTCAGGGATTTCTCTTTAGAGGACATCCGCAATATAGGCATCATCGCCCATATCGATGCCGGTAAGACAACCGTCACCGAGCGTATACTCTATTATACCGGACGGACCTATAAGATTGGTGAGGTGCATGAAGGCACTGCGGTGATGGACTGGATGGAGCAGGAAAGGCAGCGCGGCATCACTATCACGGCGGCGGCGACCACCTGTTACTGGCGCGAGCACCGCATCAATATCATCGACACTCCCGGGCACGTAGACTTCACCGCTGAAGTTGAGCGCAGCCTCAGGGTGCTTGACGGCGGGGTGGTGGTTTTTGACGCCGTGGCCGGAGTTGAGGCACAGTCGGAGACGGTATGGCGGCAGGCGAACAAATATAAAGTGCCCAGAATTTGCTTTATCAACAAGATGGACCGGATTGGTGCTAACTTCAGCCGAACTCTGTCCATGATTGAGAATCGGTTACAGGCAACCCCGCTGCCGATACAGATACCCTTGGGTACCGAGGACACGTACGAGGGTATTATTGATATTATCGAAAATAAGGCCTGGCGCTTCGATACTGACCCGGAATCAGAACCGGAAGAGATAGACGTCCCTGAGCCGGAAAAGGCCAGGTGTGCTGAATTACGACAGGCACTAATTACGAAATTAGCCGAACATGACGACAGTATTATGATAGCTTACCTTGAAGGCGACGAACTTGAGGCTTATGAGTTGAAACAAGCCCTGAGACGGGTAACCCTGGACAACAAAGGGGTACCTGTTATTTGTGGTAGCGCGCTGAAGAACATGGGTATCCAACCGCTACTTGATGCTATCGTCGACTACCTGCCCTCCCCTCTGGACATACCACCGGTCATAGCCGTAGAGACCAAGACCGGTAACGAGGTCACCCGTCCAGCCAGCGATGAAGCTCCTTTTTCGGCACTGGCATTTAAAGTAGTTACCGACCCCTTCGTGGGTCGGCTGGTTTATTTCAGGGTTTATTCGGGCAGAGTAAAGGTAGGGGCGCATGTTTTTAACCCGACTCGCAACCGGCAGGAACGCATCGGCCGCCTGTTGCTGATGCATGCCAACCATCGGGAGAATGTCGATGTAGCCGACGCTGGAGCTATCGTCGCCACACTCGGCCTTAAAAATACCTTTACCGGCGACACCCTTTGTGAAACTCATAAAGCAGCGCTTCTGGAGTCTATACGTTTCCCCGAGCCGGTCATTTCTGTTGCCATCGAGCCCAAGACCAGAGCTGACCAGGACAGGATGGGAGAGTCCCTGCAGAAGCTGACCGAAGAGGACCCCACCTTCAAGGTGACCTATAACGATGATACCGGACAGACTATAGTCTCGGGTATGGGAGAGCTGCATCTGGAGGTAATAGTAAGCCGGCTAATCAGTGAATTTAAAGTAGGGGTGAAGGTAGGCAGACCACGGGTCGCCTACAAGGAGACGATTACCATACCGGTGCAGATAGAGGGAAGGTTCGTTCGCCAGACCGGTGGACACGGTCAGTACGGCCATGTCAATCTTGAGCTTGAACCTCTGGAACGCGGTCATGGCTTTCAGTTTGTCGACGCTGTCAAGGCAGGCAACATCCCCAAGCAGTATATTCCACCGGTTGAGATTGGTATTAAAGAAGCCATGGAGACCGGCGTTCTGGCAGGCTATCCTGTGGTTGATGTTAAAGCCACGCTTCGCGACGGCAGCTATCACGAGGTTGACTCCTCCGAGCTGGCCTTCAAGATGGCTGGCTCAATGGCACTGAGAGAAGGCGCCATGAAAGCCAAGCCGATCCTCTTAGAGCCTATTATGAAGCTGGAAGTGGTGGCACCGGAGCAGTTCCTCGGCGATATTATAGGTGACCTCAACTCGAAAAGAGGCCACATAGGGAAGGTTAACATTCAGGGTGAAATGTACATGATTCACTGCCTGATACCCCTGGCCGAGTCCTTCGGCTATGCGACCAGACTGAGGTCATTAACCCAGGGTAGGGCGACTCACTCGCTGGAGTTCCACAGATATGAGGAGCTGCCGGCCAAAATAAGCGACCAGATTATAGAAAAAGCTGTAGGCAGGAGATATGGCTAAGCAGAAAATCCGTATCAAACTAAAGGGTTTTGACCACAGGGTGATTGACCAATCGGCACGGCAGATTCTGGAGGCAGTTGAAAGTACCGGAGCCGTAGCGGTAGGGCCAGTACCCCTGCCGACCCGCATCCAGAAATTTAGTGTTATCCGTTCTCCTTTCATAGATAAAGACTCGCAGGAGCAGTTTGAGATTCGCACTCACAAGCGGCTTATCGATATTATCGAGACAACCTCCAAGACGATAGACGCCTTGACCAAGCTGAACCTGCCTTCAGGAGTGGAAATAGATATCAAACTATGATAACTGTCTAAACTGGTGAAATTATGACCGAAGGAATTATTGGCAAGAAGCTGGGCATGACCCAGGTATTCCGTAAGGACGGCAAATCCGAGGCGGTAACCGCCGTCGAGGCTGGCCCATGCACGGTGATACAGGTAAAAACCGCCGACAAAGAAGGCTATAATGCCGCTCAGCTTGGCTTCGGGGAAGTTAAACGACCGAAATCGTCCCGGCGAGGACGCACCAAGGAAAAAGAGCCGGTAAAATTCAGGCATCTGCGAGAATTCAGGATAGACGATATTGAAGCTATTGAAACCGGCCAGACGGTTGATGCCAGCCTGTTCAAGGCGGGCGATATTGTCGATGTCACCGGCATCTCCAAGGGCAAGGGATTTGCCGGTACGGTGAAACGCCATCACTTTGCCGGCGGACCCAAGACGCATGGGCAGTCGGACCGTCACCGCGCGCCGGGCTCCATCGGTGCCACGACCACTCCCGGTCGGGTATTCAAAGGCATGCGCATGTCCGGGCACATGGGAAGCCAGCAGGTAACCGTAAGCAATCTGGAGATATATGAGGCCGACCCGGCCCGCAACCTGTTACTGATTAAGGGAGCCGTACCCGGGACGAGAAATAGCTTATTACTAATAAGAAAGTCGAGGAGGGGGAAGAAGTAAGGTGCAGCTTCCAGTCTATAACCTTGCCGGAGAAGTGGTCAGGCAGATTGAAGTCAGCGACCAGGTCTTTGCCGTACCGTTTAATGAAGCGGTGGTGCATCAGGTAATGGTCGGTCAGCGGGCGAATGCCCGCCAGGGAACGGCGTCGACCAAAACCAGGGGTAAGGTCGCCGGCAGTACCAGTAAGCTGTTCCGCCAGAAGGGCACCGGCAATGCCCGGGCCGGCAGTAAGAAGTCCCCGTTGCGCCGCGGTGGTGGCATCACTTTCGGGCCGCATCCGAGGAGCTACCGCCAGGATACACCCAGAAAAATGCGCCGCCTGGCCCTGAGATGTGTCCTCTCGGCCAAGGCCGCAGATGGGGAACTGAAGGTCCTGGACGGATTTGATTTTGCCGAGCCCAAGACCAAGAAGATGATAGAAGCTCTAGCAGCTCTCGGCGTGGATTCTTCGGCTCTCATCGTTACCCCGGAACCGGAGGAAAACGTCATCAAATCGGCCCGCAATCTACGGAAAATCAAGACAATGCCGGCCAATATACTTAATATACTCGATATCCTTTCCCATAAGACGCTATTGATGACCGAGGCCGCGGTGCGCATTGCCGAAAAACTATGGGGCAACGGATTAACTCAAGGGGGAGATAATGCATCTGTACGAGGTGCTGCGCCGCCCGCTGATAACTGAAAAAAGCACGAAACTGCAAACTCAGGGCAAATACGCCTTTGAGATAGCTGACGAGGCTAATAAGCCGATGATTAAGCAGGCCGTAGAAAATGCCTTCAAGGTCAGGGTAACCGGAGTTAATGTAGTAACAGTACCCGGTAAGACCCGAAGGGTGGGACGGCGGCAAATACAGACGCGACCATGGAAAAAAGCGATTGTCACCCTCCAGGCGGGGGATAAAATAGAATTCTTTGAAGGTGTCTAAATGAAGGGGGTAGCCGAGTGGCATTAAAGATATATCGTCCAACCTCCCCGGGCCGACGGGGGATGAGCGGCTATACCTTTGACGAGATAACCAAGGATAAGCCTGAAAAGTCGCTGCTCTTGCCCCTGAAGAAGCGGGCGGGTCGGAATAACCGCGGTAAAATAACCGTTCGCCATCGCGGTGGCGGGGCGAAGCGCCGACTGCGTATAATCGACTTCAAGCGGGACAAGGCAGGTATCCCCGGCCGGGTAGCCGCCATTGAATATGACCCCAACCGCACGGCACGTATCGCGCTTATTTACTATGTCGACGGGGAAAAACGCTATATCCTGGCCCCGGTGGGATTAAACGTCGACGATACGGTCATGTCAGGCAGCAATGCCGAGATTAGGCCGGGGAACGCCATGCCCCTCAGTTCGATGCCCACGGGCACGGAGATACATAACATCGAACTGCAAAAAGGCAGAGGCGGCCAGATGGTGCGCAGCGCCGGGGCGTCAGCCCAGCTGATGGTAAAAGAAGGTGAATACGCGCTAATCCGGTTGCCATCCGGTGAAATCCGCCGCGTGCGCAGCGAGTGTCTGGCTACTATCGGCCAGCTGGGGAATGTCGAACATCAGAATATCAGCCTGGGCAAGGCCGGCCGCAAGCGACGTATGGGATGGCGGCCCACGGTAAGGGGCTCCGCCATGAACCCGCGCGACCACCCTCATGGTGGTGGCGAAGGTAGAGCGCCGATTGGCCTGCCGGGACCGAAGACTCCCTGGGGCAAACCGGCCCTGGGTTATAAAACACGTAAGTCCAAGGTTTCAGACCGCATGATTGTGAAACGCAGAGGCAAGTAAGCGGATAGAGAGGTAAAATGTCAAGGTCAACGAAAAAAGGGCCGGCTGTTGCCGAAAAATTAATGAAGAAAGTAGACGCCGTCATCCGCTCGGGCCAGAAGACGGTGATAAAAACCTGGTCACGCTCGTCAACCATAATGCCGCAGATGGTGGGACTGACTATCGGTGTCCACGACGGCAGAAGACACGTGCCTATCTATATCAACGAGAACATGGTAGGTCATAAATTAGGCGAATTTGCGGCCACGCGAACCTACCGGGGGCACGTTGCTAGGTCGGACAGAGTTACCCAGGTAAAGAGAAGGTAGGTAAAAAATTACCGGATACAGGTGTAAGATAAAGTGGAAGTTAGAGCCGTAGCCAAGAACACAGGTATACCCGCCAGTAAGGTGCGCCCGCTGGTGAATATGGTGCGGGGCAAGATGGTAGACGAGGCTTTGACATTGCTCCAGTTCACGCCGACACCGAAGGCGAAGCTCGTCTCAAAGCTGGTACGGTCAGCGGTGGCCAATGCCGAAAATAATTTTCAGATGGACCCCGCCGACCTGAAGATTGTCAGCATCTTTGCCGACGAGGCTCGGGGTATGCGCCGGTATCGACCGCGGTCCAGGGGGCGGGTAAGCCCCATCCGGAAGCGTTCCAGTCATATTACAGTTATCATTGCTGAGCAGGAGGGTTAATTGGGCCATAAAGTTCACCCTATAGGTTTCAGACTTGGGATCATAAAGGATTGGCAGTCGAAGTGGTATAGTGATACACATTATGCCGAGTTCGTGTATGAAGATAATAAGCTTCGAGAGGAAATAAAATCGAAGTATCGCGAAGCCGCTATCTCCCTGATAGAGATTGACCGCCAGGCCAAGGATGTGACCATTACCCTGTATACTGCCCGACCCGGCATTGTCATCGGACGGGGCGGACAGCGGGTTGATGAAATGAGGCTGCACCTCGAGGGTCTCATCGGGAAGAGGATACGGTTAAATATACAGGAGATTCGCCAGCCGGAGATGGATGCCTATCTGGTAGCCAGGTCGGTGGCGGAGCAGATTGAACGCCGGATAGCTTACCGGCGAGCCATGAAACAGGCCATCTTTCGCACCATTCAGGCGGGAGCGAAAGGAATAAAGGTCAGTTGTGCCGGCAGACTGGGGAATGCCGAGATAGCCCGCCGACAGACTTCACATGAGGGACAGGTACCCCTGCATACACTGCGGGCTGATATTGACTATGGTTTTACCGAGGCGCGCACCACTCTGGGGCGGATTGGCGTAAAAGTCTGGATATATAAGGGACAAATCCTGCCCGAACTCAAGGTAACAGAGATTGAAGAGGCGCCCGCCGAGGCGGAAGTTGAGGCAGCTCCTGTTGCCGAGACGGAAGAAAAGCCAACCGAAGCGGTAGCCGAAGTAGTCCCTGCCGAAACTGAAGAAACGCCAGCTGAGGCAGTGGCCGAGGTAGCTCCGGCCAAGGCGGAAGAGAAACCAGCTGAGGCGGTAGCTGAAGCAGCTCCGGCCAAGGCGGAAGAGAAGCCAACCGAGGCAGTGGCTGAAGCAGCCCCTGCTGCCGAGCTGGAAGAGAAGCCAGTCGAAGCGGTAGCCGAGGCAGCCCCTGCTGCCGAGCCGGAAGAGAAGCCCGCCGAGGCAGTGGCTGAAGCAGCCCCTGCCAAGCCAGAAGAAAAGCCAGTCGAGGCAGCAGAGAAACCGGCCAAGCCTAGAGCGAAGAGGACGGCCAAGGCAGCGCCCGCTGCCGAGCCGGAGAAGAAACCGGCCAAACCGAGAGCTAGAAAGACAACCAAGGCAACCACTACTGCGAAAAAGGAAGAAAAGCCGACTGAGGCAGAAGCTATGGTTGCACCAGAAGAGAAGAAGAAAAAGCCGGCACCAAAAAGACGTAAGAAGACAACTACGGCCACCAAGACCGAGGCCAAGACCAGCGAACCGGCGGCCGATGTAACTCAAGAGACCGAGCCATCCACGGAAGAGGAGGAAGAGACCAAGGATGCAGCAGCCTAAGCGCGTTAAATATCGTAAGGTTCAGCGGGGACACCGCCGGGGTAAAGCCCATGTAGGGAATACCATCGGCTTCGGTGATTTCGGTCTACAGGCACTGGAGTCAGCCTGGCTAACCAGTGAGCAGATTGAGGCCGCCCGTCGTGCCATTACCCGTCATATCCGCCGTGGGGGCAAGGTGTGGATACGCATCTTCCCGGACAAACCGGTCAGTAAGAAGCCGGCGGAAACCCGTATGGGCAGTGGTAAGGGTGTCCCCGACCACTGGGTAGCTGTAGTCAGAGCCGGGAGAATAATATTTGAAATGGCCGGAGTCGGCGAAAAGGTAGCCAGGGAGGCAATACGCCTGGCCTCGCACAAACTGCCGATAAAGACCAGATTTCTGGTCAGGGAAACCTTAGCCGCCGTTAGCGGTGATTTCGCAAAGTAGGGAGCCAGCGCATTGGAACTAAAGGAATTCAGAGACCTGAGCACCAGCGACTTAACAAAGCAGTTAGAGGAAGCTCACCAGGAGCTTTTTAACCTGCGTTTTCGCCTCGCTACCAAGCAGCTGGTGAATCACCGCGAACTACGGAGGGTTAAGAAAATGATTGCTCGATTGAATACCCTGCTCAAGGAAAGAGAACTGAGGATAAGGTAGGTATTCAGGGATGGAAGGAAAGCGCAAGACCAGGTTTGGCAAAGTAGTAAGCGATAAAATGGATAAAACCGTGGTTATCGCCGTGGAAACACCCAGGCGCCACCCCATGTACAAGAAGACCATCAGGAGAGCCGTGAAATACAAGGCTCATGATGAAAAGAACCAGTGCCAACTGGGTGACACGGTAAGGATTGTCGAGACCCGCCCGCTCTCCAAGGACAAACGATGGCGGGTGGCGGAGATAGTAACCAAAGGAGAGGTGGCCGAGATTCAACCGAAGGAGATAACGAACTAAGGTTTTGGTGTTATTATCATGATTCAGATGCAGAGCAGACTCAAAGTAGCCGATAACACCGGCGCCCGGGAAATAATGTGCATCAACGTGCTCGGTGGCACCCGCAGGAAATATGCCAGAGTCGGAGATATTATCGTGGCTTCCGTCAAGCGGGCAATACCCAACGCTGCCACCAAAAAGGGCGACGTGGTACGGGCCGTTATCATTCGTACGGCGCAACCATACCGGCGTCCCGATGGCTCTTATATCAGATTCGATGAAAATGCGGCGGTGATTCTCACCGATAAAAATAATCCCAAAGGCACCCGAATCTTCGGACCGGTAGCCAGGGAATTACGAGACAAGAATTATACCAAAATTATTTCACTGGCGCCTGAGGTTCTATAAGGGCAGAACAGACTATGAAGATTAGAAAAGATGATACCGTGCTGGTTATTGCGGGTAAAGACAAGGGTAAAAAGGGCAAGGTCCGTTTTGCCTATCCCAAGAAGCAGCAGATAATAGTTGAAGGCATCAACTTTATTAAAAAGCACTCCAAAGCCAGAGGGAGGGTCAGGCAGGCCGGCATAATAGACCTGGAAGCGCCCGTCCATATCTCCAATGTCATGCTGCTCTGCGACAAGTGCAATAAGCCCGGCCGGATTGGCTTTGAAACACTGGAGGATGGCCGCAGGGTCCGAATGTGCCTTGCCTGCCGTGAGGTGATTGATTAGATGGCAAGACTGAAGGAAAAATATCGTCAAGAGGCTATACCCCGCCTGATGGAGCTCTGCGGGTACACTAATATTATGCAGGTACCGCGCCTTGAGAAGATAGTGCTCAATATCGGCCTGGGCGAGGCAATTCAGAACGCCAAGGCGCTGGAATCGGCGGAGGGAGACATGGCCGCTATTTCCGGACAGCACCCGGTAACTACTCGTGCTAAAAAATCTATTGCTGCCTTCAAATTAAGAGAAGGAATGCCCATCGGCTTAATGGTGACCCTGCGAGGCGAACGCATGTATGACTTCTTTGATAAACTGGTCAATGCGGTACTGCCGCGCACACATGAGTTCCTGGGAGTCTCTCCGGACTCCTTTGACGGCCGGGGTAACTACACATTGGGACTCAAGGAGCAAATATTTTTCCCCGAGATAGATTATGACAAGATAGACAAAGTACGCGGCATAGGAATATCAATTATTACCACGGCAGAAAACGATGAGGATGGCAGACATCTGCTTGAATTGCTGGGGATGCCCTTTGCCAAGGATGGAGCAAGTTAGCTATGGCCAAGAAGTCAATGATAGTAAAGTCCGAGCGTTCGCCCAAATACAAGGTACGGCAGTATAACCGGTGCCGACTATGCGGGCGGCCTCGCGCCTATATACGCAAGTTCGGCGTGTGCCGGATATGTTTTCGTAAACTGGCACTTAACGCCCAACTCCCGGGAGTAAAAAAATCCAGCTGGTAATTTTAAGAAGGAATATACAGGTATGACAGTCACGGACCCAATAGCCGACATGTTAACCCGAATACGAAACGCCATTATGGCAAGGCATGATAATGTGCTGATACCTGCCTCCAAGATAAAGTTATCAATTGCCAGAATCCTCAAAGAGGAAGGCTTTGTTACTGATTATGAGGTGATCAAGGGCAAGCCACACCGGGCAATTAAGATTATCCTGAGGTATTTAGATGACAATAAACCCGCCATTTCGGGATTGAAGCGCGTCAGTAAACCGGGGCTGAGAGTTTATGTGCAGAAGAAAGAAATCCCGCGTGTTTACAGCGGTCTGGGTATTGCCATTGTTTCCACATCTAAGGGTGTCAGAACCGGACAGCAAGCCTGGCACCAGGGCTCTGGTGGAGAGCTCTTGTGCTACGTATGGTAAACCAGCTTTGGAGTGATACGTATGTCTAGAATAGGACGAATGCCGATAGCGGTTCCAGCCGGGGTAACGGTGAATATTGAAGGGGAGAGGGTTATGGTAAGCGGCCCTAAAGGCGAGCTCAGCCGCTCCCTTCCCTCTGATATGCTCGTCAACCTGGAAGGTGATACCTTAACTGTGTCCCGGCCCAGTGACAGCAAGAAGCACCGTTCTTACCACGGGCTGACGCGAAGCCTTCTGGCCAATATGGTAGAAGGGGTGTCTAAAGGCTTCGAGAAGATACTGGAAATAGTAGGAGTGGGTTACCGTGCCGAGAAAGTCGGTGATAAACTGGTAATTCGTATTGGCTACTCGCACCCGGTGGAGGTAACACCCTTACCCGGTACCACTCTGGATGTAGAAGGGAACAACAGGATTAAGGTTACCGGGATTAATAAAGAGGCCGTCGGCCAGATAGCCGCCGAAATTCGCGCGATTCGCCCTCCGGATGCCTACAAAGGCAAGGGCATTAGATATGCCGGAGAAATTGTCCACCTTAAACCGGGCAAGGCCGGTAAGGTGGTTGGCGGGTAATAATCATGGGAAAATCTGATACCAGAGAAGCACGCTACAGGCGACACCATAGGGTCAGGCAGAAGGTGAACGGTACCAACTCTAAGCCTCGTTTGTGCGTTTTCCGCAGCTTGAACAACATTTATGCTCAGGTGATTGACGATGCTCAGGGGCATACCCTGGCCTCCGCTTCAACCCTTGATATGGAGATAAAAAACGATACTGCGGGTAAATCAAAGACAGGCCGGGCAGAGATGGTCGGCCAGCTTCTGGCCAAGCGCGCCGCCGATAAGGGAATATCTCAGGTAGCGTTTGACCGCGGTGGCTTTAAGTACCATGGCCGGGTGAAAGCGCTGGCGGAGGCAGCCCGACAGGGGGGACTCAAGTTTTAAGTGAGGTATTTTAAAAGCGAATGAAGCAGCCATTAAGCCAGATAGACTCAGTCGAACTGAACCTCAACGATAAGTTGATAGACGTCAACCGCGTTGCCAAGGTGATGAAAGGGGGCAAGCGTCTCAGGTTCAGCGCCCTGGTGGTAACCGGCGACGGCGAGGGGCATGTCGGCCTGGGTATTGGCAAGGCAAACGAAGTGCCCTCGGCTATCAATAAGGGCGGTGCTAAGGCCAGGAAGAATTTAATCAGAGTACCACTGGCCGGAAGTACCATCCCTCATGAAATTACGGTAAACTTTGGAGCCGCCAGGGTCCTGCTGAAACCGGCGGCGCCGGGCACCGGCGTCATTGCCGGCGGCAGTGTCCGGGCGGTGCTGGAAGCCTGCGGCATTAAAGATATACTGACGAAGTCGCTTGGAACCGCTAACCATATTAATGTTGCCAAGGCAACCATGCGGGCTCTCAGCGAGCTAAGAGACCCGAAGAAAGAACTCGCCAGGCGCAAGGCGCCCGCTAGTACCGAGGAGGCGTTAGACAGTGAGTAAACTGCGCATTACCTGGATTAAAAGCGGCATCGGCTATGAAGAGAGCCAGAAGAGAACCCTGTCGTCACTCGGTTTTCATCGGCTGAATCAGAGCGTTGTCCATGAAGATACCAACTCCGTTCGCGGCATGATTAACAAGGTGAGACACCTGGTAAAAGTGGAGGAAGAGATTGGCCAGACAGAATGATATCGCCCCGGCACCCGGCTCCAAAAAAGCCAGGAAGCGCGTAGGGCGCGGTAACGGCAGCGGTCACGGTACCTATTCCGGGCGCGGCTGTAAAGGGCAGAAGTCCCGTGCCGGCTACAAGATGCGTCCCGGCTTTGAGGGCGGCCAACTGCCTTTAATCAAGCGCCTCCCCCGAAAGCGCGGTTTCACCAACATCTTCAGGACGGAGTACAGCACCGTTAATGTTGGCCAGCTTGGCACATTCGACGCCGGCAGTGAGGTGACTCCGGAGACGCTGGTGGCGGCCAGGATGGTTAAATCATTACGGAACCCGATTAAAATTCTAGCTGATGGCGATATCAAACATCCCATCACAGTTAAGGCAAATAAGTTTTCAGCTTCAGCCAAGGCCAAGATAGAGGCGGCCGGTGGCACAACTGAGGAGGTAGAGCATGCGGCAAAGGCCGAGTAGACCCAGACTGCTGCAGGCAATGATTGATGCCTTCAGCCTCCCGGACCTGAGGCGCCGCATCCTCATTACCGTCGGTATCCTGGTAATATTTCGCTTTGTAGCCCACGTGCCTCTGCCCGGGGTCAACCTGGAGGCCCTGCAGGAGCTCTTCGAGAGCAATGCCCTGCTGGGCATGCTTGACCTCTTCAGTGGCGGCGCCATGAAGCAGTTCAGTGTAGCGGCTATGGGGGTTTATCCCTACATTACGGCTTCAATTATTATGATACTCCTGGTGCCGACTATCCCACGGCTGCAGGCCCTCTCGCAGGAGGGAGAAGCGGGTAGAAACAAGATTAACCTGATTACTCACTGGATGACGGTGCCCCTGGCCGGTCTTTCGGGATATGGACAGCTGGTCATACTCCAGCGCGCTGGCGCGGTCAGCAGTTCCGACCCCCTGCCAACCGTGGCCATGGTCATTTCACTGATAGCCGGGACTATCTTCCTGGTCTGGCTGGGAGAGCTTATTACGGAATACGGCATCGGCAACGGCATCTCCATAATAATATTCGGGGGTATCGTCGCCGGCCTGCCGCAATTAATTGGTCAGGGTTTCCTGGCTAAAGAAAACTTCACGGGGCTGGGCGTATATCTGGTCATCGTCCTGATTACCGTTGTGCTGATTGTCATCTTCACCGAGGCGCACCGCCGCATTCCGGTGCAGTATGCCCGCAGTGTCTTTCGTGGCGGTCGCATGTACCGGCAAGCGGGGACAACTCATATTCCCATGCGGGTAAACAGCTCAGGGATGATACCGCTCATCTTTGCTATGTCGGTGGTGCTCTTCCCGGGAATTGTAGCCAGCTACTTCGTCACTCCCGGAGACCCGGGCTTTGCGGATACTATCAAACGGCTGTTCAGCCCCGATACCACCCTGCCCCTGGGTCTGTTTTACTGGGCTTTTTACTTTATGCTGGCAGTCGCCTTCACATTCTTCTATACCCTGGTGACCTATCAACAGCAGGACCTGCCCGGCACTCTGCAGAGGCAGGGAGGATTCATTCCCGGCATCCGGCCCGGGAAAAACACGGCCACATATCTTCGCAGTGTCATTAACCGCATAACATGGGCCGGTGCGCTCTTCCTGGCCGGCGTAGCGGTAATGCCCTTTGTAGCGCGAACTGTCACCAATGTCCAGCAGCTACAGCTGTCCAGCCTGGGCATGCTCATTGTGGTCGGTGTTGTGCTGGATACCATGAAGCAACTTGAGGCACAGCTGGTAATGCGGCGCTACGAAGGCTTTATTAAATAGGAGTAAAAGTTGTATATTATTCTCTTGGGAGCCCCCGGAGCGGGCAAAGGTACACAGGCAGTCATGCTGGCGGAGAAGCTGAACCTGATACAGGTGGCCTCCGGCGACCTTTTCCGGCAGGCGCTGCAGCAGGAAACCGAACTGGGCAAAAAGGCCAAGTCCTATATGGATAAGGGACAACTGGTTCCCGATGAGATAACCATACAAATGGTGCTGGAGAGGCTATCGGCACCTGACTGCGAAAACGGGGCACTACTTGACGGTTTCCCCAGAAATATACAGCAGGCGGAGGCACTGGACAAGACCCTGGCGCAGCAGGCTAAAGCAATCGAAAGGGTAGTATACGTTATGGTATCCGAAGGAGAACTCCTGAAGAGACTAAGCGGACGCTGGATTTGCCGCAACTGTCAAGCACCCTACCATGCGGTCGACTCACCACCCAGGATTGCGGGAAAGTGTGACCGCTGCGGCGGCGAGCTGTACCAGCGCCCTGATGATAACGTGGAGACAGTGAAAAAGCGGTTGGAGGTTTATTTTATGGAAACGTCCCCTCTTATCGACTACTATAGCCGGGCCGGCAAGCTACTGGAGATAAATGGCGAGGGCGGCGCAGCTGAGGTGAATCGGAGGATAGTAGCCGCCCTGAGTTAGGGGGGATTGCAACTGGATGGGTATCATCATAAAATCTGATGTAGAGATTGCTTTCATGCGGCAGGCTGGAAAAATTGTCGCTGAAGTACTTAAAATAGTAAGTGAGCACATTAAACCGGGTATGAAAACTAAGGAACTGGATATTATTACCGGGAGAGAACTGGAAAGGCTGGGGGCCAGGTCTTCATTTAAAGGCTACCGCGGCTTTCCGGCCAATCTCTGCGTGTCCGTAAATGACGAGATAGTGCACGGGATTCCAGGGGATAGAGTCCTGAATGATGGTGACATCGTTTCCCTTGACTTTGGCGCCGTTTATAATAATTTTCAGGGTGATGCCGCGGTAACCGTGACCGTTGGCGAGGTAAATCCGGAGGCCAGGCGACTCATAGAAACTACCAGGAACACCCTGGAAGCCGGTATTGCCGCGGCTTGTGACGGGGTGACACTGGGAGATGTTTCCGCTGCCATTCAGAATTACGCCGAATCAAGAGGCTACTCAGTAGTGCGTGAATATACCGGGCACGGTATCGGCCGCGAAATGCATGAGGACCCCCAGATACCCAATTTCGGTTCACCGGGAACGGGCCCGGTACTTAAAAAAGGCATGACACTCGCCATTGAACCGATGTTGAACGTCGGCGACTGGCATACCCGCGTGGCAGGCGACAACTGGACCGTGCTCACTGCCGACGGCAGCCTTTCGGCACACTTTGAACATACCATTGCCGTCAATGATAAAGAAGCGGAGGTGCTTACCAGGGAAGTTTATGCCTAAGAAAGAGGCTATTGAAGTCGAAGGAACGGTAGTCGAGGCTCTACCTAATGCCATGTTTCGCGTTGAACTACCCAATGGTCATGAGGTACTGGCTCACATTTCGGGCAAGATAAGAATGCACTATATTAGGGTTTTGCCTGGTGACAAGGTGCTGATAGAGCTCTCACCCTATGACCTGACACGAGGTAGAATCACCTACCGGCTCAAGTAATATAAAAGGTTTGAATTATGAAAGTAAAGGCTTCAGTCAAAGTTAGATGTGAGAAGTGCAAGGTGGTGAAGCGGCGGGGAGTACTCAGGATTATTTGTACCAACCCGAAGCACAAGCAGAGGCAGGGTTAATATTCTGGAAAGTAAGGAGAAATTAAATGCCACGTGTCGCCGGAGTAGATATACCCGTCAATAAGCAGGCATGGATTTCACTGCAGTATATTTACGGCATCGGCTCTACGCTAAGTCACAGGATTCTGACTCAGGCCGAGATTGTGCCGGATACAAAGGTGAAAGACCTCACCGAGGATGAAGTGAATCGGCTCCGTGAAATTATTGACAAGCAGTATCGGGTCGAAGGGGAGCTCAGAAAAGAGGTCAATTTCAATGTCAAGCGCCTGATTGAGATTGGTAGCTACCGCGGACTCAGACATCGCCACGGCTTACCCGTCAAGGGACAGCGCACGCGAACCAACGCCCGTACCAAGCGCGGCCCCAAAAAGACAGTAGCCGGCAGAGGCCAGAGACGCGGTATGGCTAAGAAATAAAAATAGTAGCGGCGTGGGGTGGTGAGGCGTGAACTAACGGGATAAGCCGTAGATGACGCTGGGCGGTAGGGTGGGAATAGATATCGAAGAATAATTGAGTGAGTTTACAAGGAGGATAGGGTGCCACAGAAGAGGCGAACCAAAACAAGGCGGCGGGAGCGCAAATCCGTTCCTAGCGGGAGGGCTTACATCCAGTCTACCTTTAATAATACTGTCGTAACCCTTACCGACCCGCAGGGGAATACCCTGGCCTGGGGTAGTTCAGGAACAGCCGGATTTAAAGGCTCCCGCAAAGGCACGCCCTATGCGGCTCAGATGGCAGCCCGTGACGCCGCCCGGAAGGCAATGGTGCACGGCCTGCGTCAGGTAGAGGTGTATATTAAAGGTCCGGGTAGTGGCCGTGAGGCAGCTATCCGCTCCCTGCAGGGTTCCGGCCTTTATATTACCGGAATCAGGGATGTAACGCCCATTCCGCATGCCGGCTGCCGCCCGCCTAAGAGGAGACGAGTCTAAAAGAGGAGAAGTATGGCAAGATATACAGGAGCCGTCTGTCGTTTATGCCGCCGCAGTGGTGAGAAGCTCTTGCTCAAGGGCAGCCGCTGTTTTACACCCAAGTGTGCCATTGACAAGCGACCGAAACCACCGGGACAGCAGACCACCCGGCGACGGCGGAGATTCTCTGACCGTGCCCTGCAGCTCCGTGAGAAGCAGAAAGCCCGCTACACTTACGGAACTCTGGAAAGGCAGTTCAGGAAGACTTTCACCCAGGCCGAGAGACAGGCGGGTATTACCGGTGAAAATCTCCTGGTACTGATGGAGAGACGGCTGGATAACGTGGTATATCGGCTCGGCTTTGCCGATTCCCGCTCTCAGGCCCGCCAGTTGGTACGGCACGGGCATATAGTCCTGAACGGACGCAAGACCAATATCCCTTCATGTCTGGTAAAAGAAGGTGATACAATTAGCTGGCGAGAGGGCAGTCAGAAGAGCGAGTATTATAAACAGCTAACTCAGGAAATCGAGGCTAAGACCGTCTTGAACTGGCTGAACCTGGACAGGCAGAACCTGGTTGGGCAGGTATTATCTTTGCCCACCCCTGAAGAAATTGATGCCAGGTTTGATGGCAAGGCGATTGTTGAGTATTACTCGCGGTAGCTTAACTGATAAGGAGGTAGTTCATTGTCTGGACTATTAATCCCAAATATCGAATGTACTGAACAAGTGGACAACTATGGACGGTTCGTTGCCGAACCACTGGAAAAGGGGGTTGGTATAACTGTGGGCAACTCCCTGCGTCGGATATTAATTGGTTATCTCCCAGGGGCCGCCGTAACTCAGGTCAGAATTGAGGGAGTCCAGCATGAGTTCACGGTTATTCGCAATATCAAGGAAGATGTTACGGAGTTTCTGCTCAATGTTAAAGAATTAAGGTTAAAGCCTCTCTCTGACCATGGTGGTACGTTGGTCCTGGAGATAGAAGGTGAGGGTCGTGTTTGTGCGGCCGATATCAAACCATCGGCTGACTTTGAGATTATCAACCCCGAACTTTGCCTGATTACTCTCAATACACCTGATACCAAACTTTATGTGGAGTTTGATGTGGAATTGGGGACAGGCTTCAGGACGGCCGAATCTACGGACACGATGCCGGTAGGGACAATTCCCATGGACGCCATTTTTACCCCGATACGCAAGGTTAGCTTCAGCGTTGAGCCAACTCACATCGGGCGCGAGACCAGTCGTGAGCGCCTTTACCTGGATATCTGGACCGATGGCACCACATCACCCGTAGATGCCATGAGCCGGGCTTCCGGCATTCTGATAGAGCAACTAACTCCCTTCCTCGAGTACGTCAAGATTTCGCAGATGAAGGCTGAGGAGCGGCTTATCCGCTTATCCATCCCTGATGAGAAATATAACATGCCTGTAGAGCAGCTGGACCTGTCGGTGCGTACCATGAATTGCCTGCGCCGCAGCAATATAGCCACCGTAGGCGAGCTTATCGGCAAGGGACCGAAAGAGTTGCTCAAGCTGCGCAACTTCGGGCAGAAATCTTACCAGGAGATAGAGGACCGACTCGCCTCTATCGGCCTATCGCTTAATCCAAAAGTCGAACAGGACGAAGAAGCAGAAGCCTCTCAACCCGAAGCAGAAGGTACGGAAACAGGTGCGGAAGGGCAGGAGCCTGACGCGGGCGAAACCGGAACATCTGACGAGGAAGAACCTCAGCAGGGAGAGCCGCAGATATGAGGCATAAAGTAGCCGGTAGAAAATTAGGCAGGACCACCGGTCACCGTCGGGCATTGTATCGTAATCTGGTGACGGACCTGCTCAAACATGAGAAGATTGTTACCACCGAGGCCAAGGCCAAGGAAGTACGCAGTATGGCCGAGAAGATGATTACGCTGGGCAAGAAAAGCGGCCTGCACTCCTATCGCCAGGCACTGTCATTTATTATGGAGAAGAAAGTAACCGAGAAGGTATTTGCCGAACTGGCAACAAGGTATAAAGAACGGCCCGGCGGCTATACCCGCATTGTTAAGTTAGAGCCCAGGCTGGGCGACGGCGCGCCTATGGCCCAGCTGGAGCTGGTCGAGTAGCGGTGCCTGAATTCTATCAGCTTGGGGGCAAAGATGGTCATAGGCTTGGCAGCAGGCACCAGGGTTGTATTAATTCTGGAATATGATGGTTCCAATTACCACGGCTCCCAGCTGCAGGCCAATGCGCCGACTATTCAGGGGGAGATAGAGAAAGCGTTGCAGAAGCTTACTGGAGAAAGGACAAGGATTAAGGCGGCCAGCCGGACCGATGCCGGCGTCCATGCCAGGGGACAGGTGATTAGCTTCAGGACAGGGTCGGCCCTGCCCCTAAAATCGTTTGTTGACGGCCTGAACCACTATCTGCCCCGCGATATCGCCGTCAAAGAAGCCTTCCGGGCGGACGACTCCTTTGACGTCAGGCGCGGCGCTGTCAGTCGCGAGTATAAATACTATATACTGAACAGCCCGACGCGCTCGCCGATGAGGCGAGGGATTTCCTGCCGCGTTACAGGCAACCTGGATATTGAGGCGATGAACCGGGCATGTCAGGCCCTCATAGGCAAGCGTGACTTCGCCTCTTTCGTTTCCAGCGCCGAGACGGCCAGAAGAAAGAGAACGGTACGGAATGTGTATAAAGCGGAAATTACACAGGATGGAGACATGGTTATCCTGGATATGGTAGCCAATTCCTTCCTGCCACATCACGTACGCAATACGGCAGGCTCGTTAATCAAGGTCGGACAGGGTAAGATGAAGGTTGAGGAGTTTTACAGTATGATCGAAGCTAAAACTCCCGGCCTGGCCGGGCCCACAGCACCCGCCGATGGCCTCTGCCTGATGCGAGTGAACTATCCAGGTCCCCTTGAGGGAGATGTGAAATGAAAACTTATAGTGCCAGACCATCTGACATTGAGCGAGAATGGCATATTATCGATGCCTCGGACAAGACCCTGGGTCGGCTGTCTACCCGGATAGCCCGCCTGCTCATGGGCAAGCACAAGCCGATGTTCACTCCCAGTCAGGATACCGGGGATTTTGTCGTGGTAATCAATGCCGAGAAGGTTCATGTGACCGGCAACAAGGCCAGTCAGAAGCTTTATTACCGGCATTCGGGATACCCCGGCGGGTTCAAGAGCGTCACTCTGGAGAAGACGATGCAGAACCACCCGACGCGGGTGATTGAGCATGCCGTTAAAGGGATGCTGCCCCACACCAGGCTGGGTGCTCGGATGAGAAAAAGGCTCAGGGTCTATGCCGGAGAAAAGCATCCCCACCTGGCTCAGACGAAGGACAATACGGAGAAGGAAGCGAAGTAAAAGGACAGGACCTACATGAATAAACATAGCTATTTTTACGGGACAGGCCGGCGGAAAGAAGCGGTAGCGCGGGTAAGGCTGATGGCGGGGAACGGTGCCATTATCGTTAACGGTACGCCCTATGAAGAAAGATTCCCGTCTCTTGAGCACCAGCGGGTAATCACCCAGCCGTTTTTAACCACCGAGAGCACCGGCAAGTATAACGTGGTGGTCAAAGTGGAGGGCGGCGGCGTTAGCGGACAGAGCGGCGCCATTGCTCACGGCATCTCCCGCGCCCTGGTGCGGGCCGACGAGCGTTTCAAGCCTGTCCTGCGCCAGAACGGACTGCTGACGCGTGACGCCCGGACCAAAGAGCGGAAGAAGCCCGGCCTCAGAAGAGCCCGCAAGGCGCCTCAGTACACCAAGAGATAAAGACGGCTGTAAAAGGTTAAGCGCCAGGTATTTACACGCAAGAGGCCACAGGTTCAAAACCTCTATCGCCCACCATACCGTATATAGTCTTTGCCAATAAGGCGCCAGTCGGCTTTAACAGTGTTAATGAATCGATGTCACGCGTCAGACTATTGACTGGCCTCCCGTTTCTCCCGGTGTCCTCCGGGGTCGGCTTCGGCGATGGTGCCCGCTCCCAGCATGATAGCCATCTCTATATGCGGCCTTTCGAACTTCCTCCAGGTGAGCGGCCCGTGTTTTACACCCTTTGGAACGAAGATTCCTGAAGTTTTGTTGATGATGAGTGGTTGGCCATCTATCATGAACTCTATTTCGCCCCCCAGTTCCTCGCGGTTGTTGGGGTCGGCACCCATGTGGACGACAATTTCGTCGTAATCGTGTACGTGCTCATCAATGTGAGTTCTCGGCTCCGGCATATCACATACCCAGCCGATTTCAATATAAGTGTTGCACCCCGCTACAAGATTATTGCCCATTACTGTCATTGAAGGCAGACGGCCTTTGACTTCTTCGTATGGTATAACCTCATAAACAGGCTGCTTTACGAAGTATTTCTCATAGTTTGTCTTTGCCATATACTGTTGTACTCCTTCCATGAATTATTTACCAGTCTGCTTTCCACCTCCCTCACACGCAGCATGAACTCTATATAAGAATAAGTTCATAAGGACTATCAGATACTAAAGGTGCATCCTGCATATCTCTGCGTTTATCGTGCTCTGGACGTTACAAGTAACTTCGGCCCGTTCCGGAAGTAAAATGGAAAATGGGTCTATCTATCCTTCTGATTGTAAGCGGGCAGTGTTCAATCCCGGCCGGAATAAACGCGATAAAACTTTTATCGATGATATTCTGTTTGCCGTCTATCCACAGTTCGATTTCACCACCCAGCTCGTAAGGGTCATCCGGGTTGGTGCCGACATAGGCGACCACTTCATCATAATCATGGCTATGTGCCTTTACCGTGCCTACCTCACCTTTGGATTCCGGCCATTTCCCGGGCAAGAACCAGGCCGTCTCCATGTAGAAGGCTCCCTTGATAACGTCGCTATCCAGCGAAATTAAACGCCTGCCTTCATTGTCGGAAAATTGTGGAGTCCAGGGTGCCTCAACGATTTTCTGTTTCAATTCGGTAACGATGTACTTCTTGTCCCATTTAGCCATAGTAATTTCTCCTTTTCGTTACATATCGCTTTCCGAGTCTATTTTACCCCTTCGCCAGCTGGTCCTTCAGGTAATTGATGACCTCCACCGGGGACGGGTCAACGCGGTATAGAATCGCCAGGTAGTAGCTGGTAAAGTCACCCATCATTACCAGGCTCATCATCTGGCTCAAGGAGCTTTCCCCCTCGCTGTCCACGAACTCATACGCCACCCCGGCGCGTTGGAGAAGCTCGCAGGTCACCTCGTAGCGCAGCTTAACGCGCTCGTTAAATGAAGACGACCGCAGCAGGACTACCCTTATCCGGCTGGCTATCTCCGGCGGGAACGGATATCCGACGGTGGCATTATGGTTGAGTTCCGGGAATACCTC
>JAUWYU010000196.1 GCA_030615655.1 Dehalococcoidia bacterium | reverse complement strand
ATTGTCCGCCAGGATAAAGCGGAAACCATCAGTAGTATCAACCTTCAACACCCGGACATTATCAATAGACTCGGGACGGCTATTCCGCACGCGGTCGATAGTTGCCCGGCGCTGAGCTTCCGGGAACCTTATGTCAACCCGTTTGTAATGGTGAGGCCCCACTTTACTGTAGAGGTATTCAATAAGCTCCGACGGGTTTTTCCCTGTCCTGACCATCAGGTCCAGGAAATAGAGGTTGGCCAGGATACCGTCGCGCTCGAGTACATGGCCCCGGAAGCCGTAACCACCACTCTCCTCCCCACCGATAAGGGCCTTTTCGGCCATCATAGCCGGCGCCACGTACTTGAAGCCAACCGGTGTCTCGTGCACCGGCACGTTATAGAGCTCGCCGAGTCGGTAGACCATGCTGGTGGTGGTCAATGTCTTAACGATGGGGCCGCGCTCACCACGCACCTCCAGCATATAGAGGCAGAGCAGGGCAAAGACCTGAAGCTGAGTCAGGAATTCTCCCTTTTCATCCACGATACCCATGCGGTCGGCATCGCCGTCCAGAGCCAGGCCTGCATTAGCCCCCTGCTCTCTGACGGTAGCCGATAACTTGTCCAGATTAGGAGCAATCGGCTCCGGCCGGATACCTGGGAAGAGCGGATTCCGCTCACCATTTATCTCTATTATCTCGGCGGTGCCTCCCCCTAGAGCCTTGTCCAGATAGCCGGCACCGGCACCATACATGGGGTCAATCACCAGTTTCAGACCGCTCTGGCGCAGCTTGTCCAGGTCAATGAGCTTTTTTATCTGTTTAAAGTATATCGGCTCAAGGTCAAGCTCGACCACCAGCTCTTGCTTCTTAGCATCGGCCAGTGGCATCCGGCTCACTTTACCGGCCGTAAAAGCCTGCGAGACAAATTCCTCTATCCGGGCGGTAATCTCATCCGAGGCGCTGGAGCCGTTTTCGTCCTTATACTTGAAGCCGTTCCATATAGCCGGGTTGTGACTGGCGGTAATGATGATAGCGCCGCCGGCCTTCTTTACCAGGACGCCGTAGCTTATGACCGGTGTCGGTGTGGCTCTCGGGCAAAGGTACACTTTAATGTCATTACCGGCGACTACCTCGGCGACCGCCGCAGCGAAGTCCTCGGAGGCAAAGCGGGTATCATAGCCGATAACCAGTCCGCGTCCGGCCAGGTCTGCCCGCTTTAGGTATTCGGCCACGCCCTGGGCACAGTAGCGCACATTTTCAAAGGTAAAATCCTCGGCGATGATGGCCCGCCAGCCATCGGTTCCGAACTTGATGGGGCTTGCTATATTACGTCACCTCCTCAATCTCGCTCGCAAGTCTATTTACAGCCAGAACAATATCATTCCAGTCATGAACACGATGGCAGTTTTCGGGAAGTACATCTGCCTGATTCCATGGCTGATTAAATAATAATGTATATACACCGGCATTGGCAATAATACGGGCTTCTTCTATAAAGTCCTCGACAAATACGTCAAATCCAGGCCTGGCCGAATGCTTATTACCTCCCATATCAAACAATATATTATCATATTTTACTCCCCTCTCATTCAGCCAGGACTCTGTAAGACTCTGTATAAACCCGGGTCTGGCAGTAACTAACCAGATTTCATGCCTGCTTATTGCCGACAGACCATCGAGAGCGCCTGCTATTGGAGAGGCATTCATTATTAATCCCGTTTCAAGCGTTTGCTTCCAAACGTAATGTACGGATTTTTCATCAATGTTCAGGGCCACACCAAAGTCAGGGCAATATATTTCGTGAATCGAAACCGGTCTATTACAAACTTCAGACAGAAGAGGCAACATGACAGTTGCCGAATCTATAATAACCCCGTCAAGGTCAAGACCGATTACAAGTCTTTTCATTTACAAGAACAAACCTGTCGATATTACAGGGCAGGCAGGCGGGAAAAGCTACAAGGAGTTACACCCCTATTATACTCCCCTACTTCCCTATCCCCTCTTTTCTCAAAATCTCGGCTTTGTCCGTCTTTTCCCAGGGCAAGTCGAGGTCGTCACGGCCGAAGTGCCCGTAGGCGGCAAGCTGGCGGTAGATGGGACGCCGCAGGTCGAAGTACTGGATGATAGCCCCGGGCCTGAGGTCGAAGTGCCTGCTAATCAGGTCCTTAAT
>JAUWYU010000071.1 GCA_030615655.1 Dehalococcoidia bacterium | reverse complement strand
CCAGTTTGCTGAGTCCCTCCGCAAATTCACCCACCCCGGTCTTGTTATCAACCCCGATAATGGCTCGCATTGTAACTCCTTTCACCCCCATAATGATTAAGAAAGCGGGGCTTCGCCCCGCTCTAATCTATAACCACCCTCTTATCCCCCACCTGCTTCACCACCCCCCCGACAATTCTAGCCTCGGGCAACCGCGCGGTAATTTTTTTTACGCTCTCCGGCGCGCAGACAACCGCCATGCCGATGCCCATATTGAACACGTGGTACATTTCGTCACGGTCAACGTTGCCCAGTCGCTGAACTAATTGAAACACAGGAGGTACAGACCATGCCCGACTATCGAAGCGGGCTGCCAGGCCCTCCGGCAGGACGCGCGGAACATTATCAATGAGGCCGCCGCCGGTGATATGCGCCATGCCCTTGACGTAGGGCAACAACGGCTTTAGCTGGTTATAGTAGCAGATATGCGGCTCCAGAAGCGCCTCGCCGGCAGTCCTGCCCAGCTCATCGTAGTGTTTATTCAGCGATTCTCGGGTATCGCCCAATATTTTACGGGCCAGCGTATAGCCGTTGGTATGCAGGCCGTTGGAAGGCAGACCGAGAACGGCATCACCGGCCGCGACTGACTCTCCCTTGATAATCCTGTCTTTCTCGACCACGCCGATGACGAAACCGACCAGGTCGTAGTCGCCGCCGCTGTAGACGTCAGACAGCTCGGCCGTTTCCCCGCCGATGAGGGTACAGCCGACCTCCCGGCAGGCCTGTGCCAGCCCCTTGACAATAGATTCCACCTTCTCCGGTATGAGTTTCCCGATGCCTATATAGTCCAGAAAGAAAAGGGGCTCGGCACCGCAGGTAAAAATATCATTAACGCAGTGATTTACGATATCAATGCCGACGGTATCGTGCTTGTCCAGGGCTATGGCAATCTTGAGCTTGGTGCCCACTCCATCAACACTGGATACCAGGACCGGCTGGTTATAGCCCTTGAATTCGTACATCCCGCCGAAAAAACCAACCCCGCTCAGGACTTCGGGACGTAAAGTGGAGCGGGCATGTTTGCTGATTAGTCGGGTGGCTTCGTTGTTGGCATCGATGTTGACACCGGCTGAGGCATAGGTCTCGCCCGTCATGGCTACCTCCCGCGCCAGATTATGGTTATACCCTAGATTACCAGAAATTACGTTTAACCTGCAAATAGCGCTACGCTGCACGGAAGACAATCAAACGGCTATTTTTCTCCAGTGGGAAAGGCTCCATCATTGACAGACACTTGCAGCCCAAGTAGCATAATCACAGAGGTACATCACGCTATCATGCCTGCAAAATTTATCGGTCGAGAGATAGAGGTCACCACCGGCGGCGAGGTCAGAGTTCCCGTCTCTTTCCGCCTGGATGACCGTGAGTATGTCATTACCGATATTCTGGATGCCTGGCCCGACTACGGCTTCGGCAGGGACACAAAGCGCCGCAAGCGCTGGTGGCAGCGCCATCACCGTAACTATTACCACGTCAGGACAAAGGACGGCGAGGTCTATGAAATCTACCATGACCGCGGCACCGGTCTCAGCCACCCCGAACGCAAGAAATGGTTTCTATCCCACCAGCTATAGCCCTCCCAACCCGTGCGGGGTGTCTAAGAGGGGCGCCAGCCCCTCTTCTTACTTCTCTCCCTCTCCTTCATCCGCCCCGATGCAATCGGGGAGAGGGGGACACAGGGGGTGAGGTAGATATAAATAACATAAGTAGGGTAGGAATAGATTACAAACGTCAGGAGGGGTACAGGGGATAAAGCTAAAATATTGCATCAATTTTCATTATACCTTAGAATGAAAGAGCACAATCGCGGCGACGTGGCCAAGTGGTTAAGGCGGGGGTCTGCAAAACCTCTATTCGGCGGTTCGAATCCGCCCGTCGCCTCCACCTCTATAAAAAGCCACTGAAAAAGAAACGCAGGTCACGAATAACTCTGTAACCCGCGCGTTTTACGCCCATTTAAGCCCTCAGGATAAACAGGCTTCCAGCTCATCCTCGTAGACAACGACATCTTTCTTATTCGTATCAATGCGCACGTTATAGATATAAAAGACCTCACCGGTACGCGGACTTATCCAGTAGTAATTGAAGATTTCGCCAACCTGGCCCGCGTACGACTCAATATCGTTTTCTCTCTGCGATAAAGCCTGGTCACTAACTGGCCTTACTATTACCTTCTGTCCTATCTCGTATTTGGGATCCATTAAATCGCCCTTATACAATTATTTGGGAATAATAATACTTAATGGCATATTTGTCAATACCCGTAAGACACTTTAAGGCTGAAAATTCAAATCAGCCGGATGGCCACCCGCCTGGTTAGTACTAGTGCCAGCCCATGCCCTCATGCAAACCACGTATATAGGATGCCTGACCGGCATGCTGTAAACCGTCACTCAATGTGCCCACAAGCATCATCCCGAACGTCGGCGGTGGTTTGAAGGGTGTGCCTTCAAATACCCTGTCTAAATCGGCTGTTAATAAAGTAGAGAAGTAACTCTTTGACCGTTCCAGCACCGCCCGATGGTAACCAAGTAGCGTCTCCGCATTTGGAGACTTGAACGCCGCCAGGTCCTCCGACTTATGACCAAGCCCGTGGTCTTTGTCATCGGCCGACCGACCGAACTTTTTATGCCATCCGTCCTTAATCCATAGCTGTTCCTCCCCCATGAAAGAGGCGACCATGACATCCTGCCAGCGCGTTAGATGCCAGGCCAGCCAGCCGATGCTGTTACAATCAGGCTTGGGCTGCCAGTTCAAATCGTCTTCAGTAAGCCCCTCCAGAGTGTATTCCAGCGTCCTCAACACGCTTCCATAACCGTTTGATAGCATATCATACCACTCCATTAGTACCTCCTTTATTTACTGAATAGCATTGTTGAAAACAGTGCTAAGGAAATTGTTTTATATAATATTACATATCGTGATTTTACTCAATGATTGGCTTGGTGAAATTCGATTGTCTCCAGCGTCACCGGGTCAGCAACGTCCCAGCAAATGAGTTCGTGCTCACCCTTTACGGCTTCGGCTATCTCAGCATAGGTGCGATAACTCCCCTGTCTTAGCGTTTTGTTATCGAAAAACCACAGTTCATCCGCCGATGCGTAAAAGGCGCAAACGGTATGGCTTCGTTTCATCGGCCACAGCATGGCGGTAACTAACACTGGTTTAGAATCTGGATTCCACTGCCGAAGCAGCGTTGAAGCAAGAACAGCGAACCCATCACAATCATCTTTCTTCTTATGCCATACAGTTTGTGGGTAGCTAATAGCATCAAACAAGTGTAACAGACTATCCGTGGTCCAATCAACATCACCAAGACAGTTTTTTATCTCTTCGAGAGATGTGACGGCCGGCAGACTTGTGTCGAGATATCTGGCTTCGAAGAGTCCTCTTCGAAATCGGGACCAGGGATACCGTCCGCTGCGCAACCACCACCTGAAAAACGGATTGAATACTGTCAGCATATTCATCTGCTATCTCCTTCCCACGGGGATAACGTATAAAGGCCCCTGCCCTTCCGGCAGCCCGAGGAATTCCGAAACCTTTTCATCATCGATCCAGCCCACAGTCACCATTCCCAGTCCCATGGCTGTAGCCTGCAGAGACAGGTTCTGTGCGGCGTGTCCCGCCTCCAGGTGTGCATACCTGACTCCCGTTTCCCCGAATTGTGCCGTCATCTTCTCATACACTGCCGTAAACACGATGCACACGGCGCCGTTCGCTACGGACGCCTGGTTCATGGCTGCCGCCGATAATTCAGCCCGACCGTCACCGTCGAAAAGCCATATCAACCGGTGGTTTACGGGGTCGTACTCGTAAACACCGGCTTCCAGCTCTTCCACGTCACCGGCAACTACGTAAAGCTTTAGCGGGTAGAGAGCCATGGCGGACGGAGCCGTCCTGTAGCCTCTGGCATCGGTAATACCCTGAGCTGCCCATAAGAGCTGGGATATCTCGCTGAGGGTCAGCGACTCACCAGTGAAGCTTCGGGTCGACCTTCTCTGAAGTAAGCTCTGCTCAATTGATATATTACTATCATAACGTGGTTCTGGTAGGGGTATATTCATGGCTTCCCCCGAGGACGATGTCTGTGTCGTCACGGGCACAGATATTGGTTCAGCATCAGACTGGCAACTGGAAATAAGTAGTAAGAGAAAAAGCGCCGTTACAATGTAAATCAATCTCATTCCCGACCCCCTAATCCAGGCTATGTTTCTAGAGACTTTAATTATAGTCCTACCTGCGTAATTGTCAAGCCCTTATGAAGTATCGTCACCGAAGGAATCTTGACACTCTAATCTCCAGAACCTACAATAATGTAGGTAACGCCGGGGTGGCGGAATTGGCAGACGCAACGGACTTAAAATCCGTCGGGGTAACCCTTGTGGGTTCGAGTCCCACCCCCGGCACCACCACTGGAGTGTGATATGCCCTGGTTGGTAATATTAATAGGCTACCTCCTCGGCTCTGCCCCCACTGCCTATATCGCTGGGCACATCCTGAAGGGCGACGACATCCGTCATATGGGAGACGAGAACATGGGCGCCGCCAATGTCTTCCGTGAGCTCGGCCATAAGACAGGCGTGATCGTAGGCTTTATCGATGCTGGTAAAGGCGCTCTGGCCGTTCTCATTGCCCAGGCAAGCGGTATGTCCCAGACTGTTGTCATGTTTACCGGTGCCGCCGCCGTTATCGGGCATAACTGGCCGGTCTTCATCGGCTTCAGGGGTGGCCGGGGTGAAAGCACTACCATAGGAGTACTGCTGACTTTGGTAACTCAGCCCATGCTCATATTGGCCGGACCAGCCTTATTAGTCCTCCTTATAAAAAAGAATGTAATTCTAGCCAGTGCCGTTCTATTTATTCCGCTGTCGCTGGTGAGCTGGTGGGTGGGAACGCCGGCATCACTCATCATTTATAGCGTAGCTCTGCCCTGCCTGGTGGGATTTACACACTTCCTCAGGACGAGACCAAAGGCAGTACGCGCCTGAGACCATCCGGTCAGATTGACAATACTGGGGCGTGTTGTGCTAAACTGGAATTGTCATCACTATTAAAAATCGGCAAAAGTAGAATTACGCAGCGCTTACAGTTTTAACACCACGGTTCCGGTACGGTAAGGGGCTTCATTGACTGAAAAGAACGGAAGAGGTCTGGTTCAGATCTTTACCGGCAACGGCAAGGGTAAGACGACGGCAGCGCTGGGCACCATACTTCGAGCTGCCGGCCACGGCTTAAAAGTATTCATTGTTTTCTTTATGAAGGGCGATTATGCCTATGGTGAATACAGCACCCTGTCCAGGCTCCCCAATGTGGACATGTCAAGCTTCGGCTTTCGGCAGCTGACCGACCCGGCCAATATCAAGCCGGAGGAAAGAGAGCAGGCAAGGCAGGCTCTGGCGGCTGCCCGTGAAGTTATCCTCGGCGGCAATTATGACCTGGTAGTGCTGGACGAGGTAAATGTTGCCCTGGATTATAGTCTTATTGAACTGGACGACGTAATCAAACTGGTCAAGGACAGGCCGCCCCACGTAGAGCTCATCCTTACCGGTCGCTATGCCGACACCCGGCTAATTGAGATTGCCGACCTGGTAACCGAGATGGTTAAGGTCAAGCATCCCTTTGATAAAGGAACAAAGGCACGAAAGGGAATCGAATATTAAGTAACGGAGGTGACTATGAAAATTACATTAAGCGTCATTAAGGCCGATATTGGCGGCTATGTCGGCCACTCAGAATCGCACCCCGATATTATCGCCAAAGCTGCTGAGTGCCTGGCGAAAGCCAAAAAAGACGGGCTGCTGATTGACTGTCAGGCAACCAAGTGCGGTGATGACCTGCAGCTCATCATGACCCATCAAAAGGGAACGGGCAGCTATGAAATCCACAAACTGGCCTGGGACACCTTTGTTACCGGCACCGAGCTGGCTAAAAAGATGAAGCTCTATGGTGCCGGGCAGGACCTGCTGGCAGACGCTTTCTCCGGTAATATCAGGGGCATGGGCCCGGGTGTCGCCGAGATGGAGTTTGAGGAGCGGCCGGCGGAACCGGTCCTTATCTTCATGGCTGACAAGACCGCCGCCGGGGCCTGGAACATGCCGCTTTATAAGATGTTCGCCGACCCCTTCAACACTATTGGTCTCGTTATCGCTGCCAATATGCACAACGGCTTTACCTTTGAGGTGCATGATGTCAAGGAACATAAAAAGACAAGCCTCAATGCTCCCGACGAAATTTATGATATGCTGGTGCTGATTGGTTCACCGTCACGGTTTGTGGTGAAGGCAGTCTATCACCGTGACAACGGGGAGATAGCGGCGGCATCCTCTACCGAGCGCCTCCACGAGACTGCCGGCAAGTACGTGGGCAAGGACGACCCGGTATGTATTGTTCGTTCTCAGGGTATCTTCCCGGCAGTCGGCGAGGTACTCGAACCTTTCGCAGCCCCCATCCTGGTAGAGGGGTGGATGCGCGGCTCCCACATGGGTCCGCTCATGCCGGTATCCGTACCGGACAGCACCCCATCCCGTTTTGATGGCCCACCACGTGTCATATGTCTCGGTTACCAGTTATGCGACGGCAAACTGGTGGGACCCCGCGACATGTTCGCCGACATAGCATTCGACCCGGCCCGCCACCAGGCCAACGAGATGGCTGACATGATGCGGCGGCATGGTCCCTTCGAGCCGCACCGCAAGCCTCTGGAGGAGATGGAATACACCACCATGCCAGAGGTGATGGCGAAGCTCAAGGGCAGATTTAAAGACCTTGACTGAGGGGTAGCTTTGCGCGACAATAAGCTCCTGCTGGCGACCAATAACAAGGCCAAGGTGCGTGAGTACAAAAGCCTGCTCCAGGGCATCCCTTATGAAATAGTGACACTGGCCGAGCAGGGCATCACCACGGAAGTTGAGGAAGTTGGAGGAAGCCTGGAGGAAAATGCCAGATTAAAGGCAACCACCCTGGCTGCCGAAAGCCGGCTCTTGTCCCTCGCCGATGACTCGGGGCTGGAGGTTGATGCTCTGGGGGGCGAGCCGGGCCCATTGTCAGCTCGCTATGCTGGTGAAGGGGCTTCGGACATTGATAGAATCAACTACCTGCTGGCACGACTCAGGGATGTGCCCGGGGAGAAGCGTACCGCCCGCTTCCGGTGTGTGATTGCCATAGCCGCGCCTAACGGTACGGTTGAACTTTGTTCCGGCGAATGCCGGGGAATTATAACCACGGCACCGGCGGGTGACCAGGGCTTCGGCTACGACCCTATCTTCTACCTGCCCGAGCTGGGCAAAACGATGGCGGAACTACCGCTGGAGGAAAAG
>JAUWYU010000008.1 GCA_030615655.1 Dehalococcoidia bacterium | reverse complement strand
CTTTAACAAGGATGTCGGGCTGACGGTCCCATAAAGGCACGCCCTTTTTTACCGTGTCAATATCAATATGAATGATTTTCAAGTCCGGTCTTAGCGCTATGGGCGGCCCCGCATAAGGCATATCGTAGTCAATAGCCAGGATGACATCGGCGGTGGTTAAAAGTGGACTACCGAAGCCCATGATCGGAGAGATGTAGGCAGCCAGAGGGTGCGTGTTCGGGAAGTTCATCCTGACATCTGAAGCCTGTACCCGTGTACCCAGAGTCTCCGCCAGTTGCACCAGCGATGTCACGGTTTGATGGTTCCTGCCGGAGTAGCCGGTTATTATCAGAGGGTTTTCGGCGTTAAGTAGCATATCAACTGCTCGGCTGAGCATACTGGTGTCAACCTCTTGCGTTGATACATTGGCCGTCTCAGAAGCTGGCCTATGCGGCAGGGCTTTACCCTCGCTCCAGAGCACTTCTCGCGGCAGGTTTAAATAGACAGGCCCGCATGGCTCAGTTGTAGCGATTCGGAACGCCTCCTGGAACACATCACGAATATCTTCGTTGTTGGCAAGCTGGTGGTCCCACTTGACGAAGTTACGTACCATTATTCCCTGGTCAAATGATTCCCCCTTCCAATTTGTACGCTGGGGTGGACCCTGTGTTTCGGCGTACATGACAACGGGTATTCTCCCCCACTGGGCATTATGCAGGGCGCCTCCTATCTGCAGTGTCCCAAGCTCCGAATGCACCGAGACTACCTGCGGGCGCCCTGTGACCATATAGTTGCCGTGGGCAGCCGTCAAGGTCACGAATTCATCGAGGCATAAAATGCTCCTGGGGGCCTGCCTGCCCGAGGCCCGGTATTTTGCTATCGTTTCCAGCATGGGAACGTTATCAATTCCCGGGTTAAAGAATACATATTCGACACCGTTGGCATTGAGTATCTCTATGAAGGCTTTTATATTTCCGTATTCTTCCATGGCTTTTTCCCTCGTTTCTCTATAGTCGATTCAGCTATTTCTCGGCGGTTATATAGTGACTGGCTTCCGATGCTGTATTGGGGTCAAACGTTTTCTTGAGGTTTCTTAACCATTTGGTGTAGTTGGATGTATCCGGGCCGTACATATCGCAAATGGCGTCGCTCCAGACATGGTGAGGCACGCCATAGTGACCCTCCACGGCGGTTCTATTGGCTGCCATGAAAATCTCGAAGCAGGCCTGCACTGAGTCGGGGTTGGTAGAAAAATATCGAATGAGCAGTTCGCCGTGGCCGCAGTGCCCGTGTTCAATCAACTGCACAAAGGGGTCTGTGCCGTCAGCCAGCAGTGCATCCTGCTTGATGAATCTTTCCTTCACTTTGGAGCCCTGCTCAATAAATTTGCTCATTAGGTTGAAGACATCGGTGCCTCCAACCTCTCCCCCAAAGACTCCTGTGGCCCGGCATGTTTCTCTGATAGAGCCAGTGACCCTGATGAATCGCCATAGGAAGCCTCCGGCATTCTCGGGGTCTTCAACCGGTTCAAGCGACTCCCCGTTACATTCATCCATGATTTTCTCCAGCACCTGTTTCTTATAGGTGAAGTCGCCCGGAGAGTTGCCGGCTATTATAATCAGGAAGCCTGGCCCCTGTACCAGGTTGGTATATTGCTTGAGGTATTCATAGTCTTCATCGTTGGTTGTCGCTATATTGGCCGCCATCATAGCCGGGTTGAAGCCCATCAGTATAAAAGCGATTTCACTTTCGCCGATCCTGCGTACGGCTTCCCTTAATGCCTCCTGGGACGGAAAGGAGATGTATCGAATCATGAAGCCCGGCGGTATGTAGTCCGGCCTGTAATATGGTGATACCCCTTCAATCGGGAATGTTGAAGGCCCTGGCCAGTGATAAATTTTTTGGGCGGCTTTGGTATAAACCCCGAGGCCTCCCAGCGGCATCGTGTTGCCCCGTATAACACCTCGCAAAGACGGCCCCGGCCCGTCGCCACAGAACCACTCATCCAGGGCGGCGAGTGAACCCAGCCTGGCGATTTCTCCATCCGGAGTTACCCATTCCATGGCCAACTGATTTCTCTCACCATAACTGCCGCTTACACTTAAATGCCCCAGATTGGAATGAGCCGCCAAGGGAAGTGCGGAGCAGTTGCTGCCTGCCCCGGTGATATTGGTATTCAGACCTCTTTTCATTAACTCTGCCTGTAGCTGGGCGTAAATCACGTAGGGTTCAACTACCGCGTACATGTTCTTTTCGTTAATCTCTATGATGCGGTTCATTCTCCGTAAATCCAGTTTGATAACGCCCGGCCCTGCAGGGTCGCAGTAAGGTCCCCAGCCTGTACTGGACGCCTTGAACTGCAGGCTGCATTTATTACAGAGCTTAACTATCGCCTGAACTTCCAGAGTGTCTTTGGGAAGAGTCACGGCTTCAAACCTGGGCACAAACTTGTCTGTTTTGGCCACCAGGCCGGACCGCCATGCGTAAGAATCAAGTATCGCAGGGTCGTCCGAGATATTTTCCGGCCCCACCACATCTTCCAGTGCCCGGTAGGTATCCTTCGCTAAAGCCATGTTGAACTCCGTTTTTTCCTGATTATTGCTTACTTCTTATACACGCCGTATTCCCGCACGGCTGCCATCATCGCCTGCAGGTTTTCCAGCTTGGGATTCTCCGCCACGGAGCCGGATGCCAGGATAAATCCTCCACCCTTGCCGCAGTCTTCTATCAGTTTGCGGCAGTACTCTTTTACCTCTTGCGGTGAACCGGTAACTATCAAGGAAGATGGCACGTTGCCCTGGATGCAGCATTTTTTACCGAGTATCTTCTTCGCCTGGGACATATCCGTGCGGTCAAAATACCAGGTAACCGCGCCCTTGGGGAACTCGTCGATATACTCGAGGCGGGTATTAAAGCTGCCCTCGGCAAAGAGGCTCTGGATAAGACCCTCGTTTATAAAAGCGTCCATGACCTTTTTAAGAGAAGGCCAGTAGAAGGTGTCGAACTGCTTCTGGGACATCCAGCCGTCGGCGCCTTTATGGAGGGGATAGGTTACCATCGTCATGTTATCGATGTTGGGTGATTTTAGAATTGTATTGATGGTCAAATCTGCCACTACGTCAAGGGCTTCCAGGAGCTTGTCGGGCCGGCGGAACATATCACCCATAATACCCTTGGTGCCCCGGAGCGTATCTCCCAGCGTATCGAAGGGAGCTTTGGCAAATCCTCCTCCCATGAATCCGGAGAAGCCCATAGATGACATCCCGCCCATTGCCTTCATCATCATTTGCATCATGTTTTGATATTCTTTGCCAGCATCCAGCAATTTCTGGAGCATCTCCTGTACCGGCGGCATGGCTAACGGCATGAACTGCATAACATGGACGTTTTCCGTGATATTGGTGAACGGCTGGAGCATTCTCATAGGCTCAAGGACGCCGAAGACGCGGGGTAAATAGGTCCTCATCCAGAAATCGGAGGGGTCGCGAATAAGGTCGTCATACTCATCTGCCGTCATATATTCGCCCTCGATATATTGCCATCCGGTCCCGTCTTCTGCGATACCATGTCCCGGCCAGGCGTAAATTTTATAATCGAGTAATTCCAGAATTCGTCCAGAAGAAAGAAGAGACATGGGCATAGCGGTATATTCCAGCTCCTCCGCGTATTTTTTGTTAAACTTCGCGGTGGCCTCCATGGCTTTTTCCATATCATACATGGCGGTATGAGCGTTGACGCCGAACATCTTGAGAGGTAGATTACCCACGGGCAGATTGACCGGTACCCTGTCCGGTTCTCTGACGTTATATACGTCAATCAGCCTCTGTACTCTCGTTCTGTAGGCCTTCTTAGCCTCGTCATTAGGGAGATTGCTGTCATTATTGAGCCACCGATTTAAACGCTGCTCTCTTTTCTCCTGCGGCGTCATATCTTCCCATTGCTTTTCTGTCATAAGGAAACTCCTGTCTTTTTCTAGATTAAAATAATACGCACTCTTTCAAGCGGACTCAGCAGATTGACACGTTTGTTTTAAGAAGTCGACTCTAGGATTATACCAGTGTAATACGGATAATTCAAAAATGTAACAGCGGCAAAGGGTTAATGGTTAAACCGAACGTTCGTCAACGAAAGAAGAACCGGGTTCGTATTAAGCTACCAGTTATGATATTGTTATAGAATAATCAGCAGACAGGTTCGGGAATGATTCGACGACCCAGCTTCTTTTTCGGGTGGTATATTGTCGGCCTCATGGTTGTCAGCATGATGCTGATTTATGGTATAAGGAACTCATTTTCTGTCTTCTTTGCGCCCATTCTGGATGATTTTGATTGGTTTCGTGGCAGCACGGCCATAATGCTATCACTCAGTATCCTCGTCTATGGATTAACAGCGCCTGTGGCCGGTGGTTTAGTCGACCGTTGGAAGCCAAGAAGAGTAGCGATTATAGGCATCTTTATTCTAGCTCTAGCCACGGCTTGTTGTTCGTTTGTTCGTGAGTTGTGGCATTTTTACCTGCTTTTTGGTGTTCTGGCGCCAATCGGTACCGCATTGTGCGGCGCTCCCATATTAAACCCTTCGGTAATAAACTGGTTCGATAAAAGACGGGGGCTGGCCATCGGGATAGGTCAGATTGGGGGCGGCCTGAGTTTTGCCTATGGAATGCTCATCGAGTCTGTTATAGCTCAGCTGGGATGGCGTCCTGCTTTTTTTGTCATGGCTGGTATATTAATTGCCGTATTGCTACCGCTATATGTCCTGTTTTTCTATCATCGCCCGGAAGACAAGGGATTGAAGGCTTATAGTACCGGCGACCCGTCAACTGCAAGAGAAGTAAAAGAAGCTGCAAGTCCTGTTCGTGACTGGACCCTGGGTAATGCCTTAATGACTTACCAGCTATGGTTCCTGGTACTATCTCAATTCTGCTACTGGGGTATAGGTAACTATTTGGTATTGGCCCATCAGATTAAATTCGCTGAGGATGTTGGATACAGTAGTGTATTGGCCACCTCCGTCTTTGCCCTGTTCGGCATTGCCTCCATTGCCGGTCAACTCTGTGCTTCGATATCCGACGTGATTGGCCGGGAAAAGACCGTTACGTTAGCGACCATTCTAGCTATTGGTGCTCTGGTCGCTTTAATTTCGGTTAAGGATACCTCTCAGCCCTGGCTTCTTTATGCGTATGCCACGTGCTCCGGCTTCGCGACGGGGCTTTTTTCACCTACTATTATTGTGGGTCTTGCTGACATATTCCATGGTAGAAATATCGGTGCCATATCAGCCATGTTGCTTACAGGGGTCGGCATAGGCGGTGCCATCGGTCCATGGCTTGGCGGATATATATACGATATTTCAGGAAGTTACAATACCGCGTTTATAATAAGTGCCGTATCTTTTGCTGTGGCCTGTGGCGCTTTCTGGATTGCAGCACCAAGAAACGCAGCCAGGCTGCGTGCCAGAACATAAGGCTTGATAGATAGCGAGATGACGACCCCGAAAGTACTCATATAGACCCCAAGCCATCCCTGGCATAGCAGGTGTATATTTCCATACAGTTGTAATCGTTTTTTGACCCAAAGCTGAGCTACGGGTATAATGTCAGCGTATTTAGAGACTGGCAAGGAAAGGAGTAAGAAATGGCTGGAGGGTACACGGGTAAATTATTATTCGCTAATCTCTCTACAGGCGAGCTAAAAGATGAGGCACTTGACGAGAACCTCGCTCGAGACTTTATCGGGGGTTATGGTATCGGGGCCAGAATACTTTACAGCCGGCAGAGGGGTGGGGTAGACCCCCTGGGGCCGGAGAATACGCTTGGGCTGCTTACCGGTCCGCTCACCGGCACTCCCGCCACTTTTGGTTGCCGGTATGTGGCAATAGCGAAATCGCCGCTCACCAGTGGGTGGGGGGATGCTAACTCCGGCGGACATTTTGGCCCTCATCTCAAGTTTGCCGGCTATGATGGAGTCTTCTTTACCGGCATATCGGAGAAACCCGTTTATCTTCTTTTAGATAATGGTAAAGCTGAACTGAAAGATGCCGCTCACCTTTGGGGCAAAGATACTTATGAAACTGAAGATACTCTCGAAGCAGAGTATGGTAAAACGTCTAAAGTCGCCAGCATCGGTCCTGCCGGTGAAAAAGTGGCTCGCGTTGCCTGCATTATGACCAATAAAGGAGATGCTGCCGGACGCTCGGGACTGGGGGCGGTCATGGGTTCCAAGAAGCTCAAGGCAGTGGTGGCCAGGGGAGACCTGGCAGTTCCTATCGCAGATATCGAAGCGACTAACAAGTTGAGAAAGGAGCATATTACCGGAGGGAAGCGGTTCCTTGAGCATTTTGGTATATATGGAACCGGGGGACACGGCGACATGTCAGCCCATAGCGGTGATACACCGGTAAAGAACTGGGGTGGTGTTGGCGTCATTGAGATGCCCGATGTCACGGGTCTTAATAAGGATAAGGTAATAGCCAACCTGGATAAGAGAAAAGGCTGCTGGCACTGTCCGGCGGCTTGTAAGGCCAGCCTGAAAGAGGGAATAGAGTACAAGTACCCGGCCGGCAATCATAGACTGGAATATGAGACCATAGGCGCTTTCGGCGCGAACTGCTGTAATACTAATGTAGAGTCAATAGCCATGGCGAGTCACCTCTGCAATAGCTACGGCATGGACACAATCTCCGCTGGAGGTATCATCGCCTTTGCCATGGAGTTATATGAACATGGCATCATTACCAAGAAGGATACCGATGGTATCGAGCTCACCTGGGGCAATCATCAGGCTCTTGTTGCCATGATGGAGAAGCTGGTAAAGCGGGAAGGCCTTGGTGATGTCCTCGCCGATGGTGTAAAGATAGCCGCCGAGAGGATTGGAAAGGGAGCTGAGGAATTTGCGGTACATATCGGGGGACAAGAGCTGGGCATGCACGACCCGAAAGGCGGTTTCTTCGGTGATAGGATGACTACTGCCATGTACCATATGGATGCTACTCCTGGCCGTCACACTACTGGATTCGGCCCCAGCCAGTTCATGCAGTATGCTAATAACGCCGCCGGACTTTGCATGCATGGTGGCATGGCCGGTAATCCCGCTAAATACCTGGTGGGATTTCTGAAAACCGTGACCGGTTGGGACCGCTCTATGGAAGACATCCTCAAGGCGGGTGAGAGAATCGCCATAATGAGGCACGTGTTTAACCTTCGCGAAGGTGACAATCCTCTGGAACGTAAGGTACATCCCAGAATAATTGGCAGGCCGCCTCAGACTGAGGGTCCGCTCGCCGGCGTGTCGACAGATATGGAGGCGCAGGCATGCTGGAACCTCGGCGCCCTCGATTGGGACAGGGTAACAACCAAGCCGAGCCTGAGAAAACTGCAGGAACTGGGGCTTGATGATATAGCCGATGAACTCTATCCTCCTGAGGAACGGCGTGGTATGTCTGGACCACCACCCGGGCGATAATATAATGGGGAGCTTCTATCTCCCCTTTTTGAGAGGAAGTGTTATTGATGGAATTCACATATGAGAATGTCGTGAAATGGTTTAACGATTACTTTGATGCCTTTAATAAGAACGAAGGAAATCCAGAGACCGTACAGTATATGCGTAAATATTTTACGCCGGACCTTGAATTCTGGTCATACAATATGCACGATGAAAAGCGACCAGCGAACCTTGAGGGACTCCTCAGCGCCATGGAGCACCCCGGGTTCCGTGAGGTGTTTACACCTCAGTATTATGTGGTTGATGAGAGGCAAAAGGTTGTCATCGCACAACTACAATTACAATTTACCGAGAAATTGACAGGGACAGTATTTCCACCGAAACAGGCTAGTGCCCATTACCATCTCGTGCAAGACGAGAATAAAGACCTCAAGATTAAGAAAATTTTGTATTTCACGGAAGCAGCATCGCCTGACGAACCGAGTATAGTGGACCGCATGAGGAAGTATCGGGAAGAACAGGCAAATCGCTAACCGGCATAGGGAGGACTCCGGGGAGTTTTCAATGCTATGAGCGGCAGAAAGCAGGTGATTTTAACGTAAAGAGTGGCGACCCCGGCCGGATTTGAACCGGCGATCTCCACCGTGACAGGGTGGCATGTTAGACCGCTACACTACGGGGCCTTGCACTTTAGCTGTGAAGATATCGTGTCTTAACGCTTGTTTAAAGTCTATCAGAGGTAGTGTACCGTGTCAAGGTAAATTACCTTTCGGAGTTGCTGCTGGCAGAACATTCCACCGAGCAAAAAGTGCTGACTTACCCAAGTGCCGGATGTTGTCTCTGTTTGTGGTATATGGTATAATGGCGTAAAATTCGTTGGGAAATTGGATAGTGCCTAGAAAAAAGCAGGTAGTACAACAGGTAGAAGATAAGAGATTAGAGGATTATGAACTGGTCTTTGTTGTCAGTCCAGAAGTTGCGGATGAGTCTTTAGACAGCAGCATAGACGGTATCAGCCAGTTCATTGCCGGTAAAGATGGTGTTATCTCTGAGGTGGAAAGGTGGGGCAAGAAGAAGCTGGCATATCCAATAAAGCACTTTTTAGAGGGTAACTACGTATTAACTAGGTTCAAGATAAGCCCAGCGCGATGTAAGGAACTCGAAGCGAATTTGAAAATATCCGAGGAAATTCTGCGGCACCTTTTGATAAAATCGAGCAGTTAAATTCAAGGATTGTTAAGCTCCAGAGTTAGATCGGGGAGGTGAAGAGGCAATGCCTAGTCTGAACAAGGTGACGATTATTGGTAATATTGGGAATGAACCGGAGATGCGTTTTACCCCAAATGGAAAGCCGGTGACATCTTTCTCGGTGGCTACTAACTGGGTTTATACGACACCGGATGGAGAGCGCCGTCAGGAGACAGAATGGTTCAATGTGGTAGCCTGGAACAGGTTGGCGGAACAGTGCAATCAGTTTCTGGCTAAAGGTCGTCTCGTCTATGCTGAGGGCAGGATACATACTCGAAATTGGGAAGGACAGGATGGGCAGCAGCATTCACGAATCGAAGTGATTGCCAACAGGGTAATATTTCTGGAAAGGCGCGGGGCAGCTGTTCTTTTGGATGAGAAGGGTGATGATGCCGCTGTTCTTTCGGATGAGAAGGGTGATGATACCGCCGTTCTTTCGGATGAGAAGACTGATGATGCCGGCGTCGCCGAACTGGAACCGGAAGACCTTCCGTTTTAATTAAAGACGAAAATTAAATAGATTTAGAGGGCAGGATGGCACAAACTAGGGATACCAGGGGCAGAAGACCGGGCCGGTCGAAATATATTCCAAAACGTAAGGTTTGTTTCTTCTGTCGTGATAAGATTCAAAGCATAGATTATAAGGACCCGGCGCAATTACGGCCTTATATATCAGATAGAGGTAAGATTGCACCTCGTCGTAAAAGTGGTGCTTGCGCCAGGCACCAGCGTGCTCTAGCCGTGGCAATAAAAAGGGCGCGCCACCTAGCTTTATTACCGTATGTAGCAGCCCATATCCGCAAGACAGGGGGCGTTGGCTTAAAAATCTAGATTTGATGGGTTAATTTCTCTTTCGCTTTCCCGTTCTCTCAAGAAATGGTCTATTATAAATAGGGAGTTAAAGTGCCAAAAAGGACCTATCAACCGAAGAGGATTCCAAGGAAGCGCGAGCACGGTTTTCGAGCTAGGATGAGCACGCGTGGCGGCCGGGCCGTATTAAAATCTAGGCGATTGAAAGGTCGGCATAGGCTGACCGTTGTATAACGGTAGCAGTAAGCGGGTCAGGTGTGGCAGCCGTGAGGGGAGAACAATATCTTACCAGGAAAGTACAGTTCGAATTGGTTTATGATAAAGGTAGTTCGTGGGTAGGCAAGGCAATGGTGATTAAGGCCTTACCTAACGGGCTTGACATATCCAGATATGGTTTTGCGGTTAGCCGGCGTGTGGGTAAAGCAGTGGTTAGAAACAGGGTAAAACGTTTGTTTCGTGAGATACTGAGGCAAACTCCACTGCAACCGGGCTGGGATATTGTATTTATTGCTCGTACTCCGGCGGCGAGGGCAGACTATACGAATCTCGGGAAGTCGGTCAGGAGCTTGTTAGCCCGGGCCGGATTATTTATGGGGGAATATGAAGGCGTTCGCCCTGGAGCTAATTAAGCTTTATCAACTCACATTATCGCGGATTATGCCACCGTCCTGTCGCTTCGCGCCGTCTTGCTCTCAATATACCTTCGAAGCTATCAGTAAATTCGGGTTGATAAAAGGAGTAGCTCTGGGTATCAGGCGTATTGCGCGTTGTCACCCTTTTCACCTAGGCGGTTATGACCCGGTGCCGTGATATGAGCTTATGCGGTATAATTTACATATTCGGCTTCTTATTGCTAAAGGGAGAATACAGTGACTTTGAAGCAAGGTAAGCGTCGAGCCGGCATGATATTGCTCCTGGTTTTTATGCTTATAGCCATTGGGCTGGCCGGTTCTGGATGTGTTAAAGGTTTGGCACCAATAGGATGGTCAGGGGGAGCCGTATCCGACGGCACTTTATTTGTGGGCTCCAGGGAAGGCAGACTGGTAGCGATTGATCTGGCTGATGAGAGCCGGCAGTGGGGCGACCCGCTCAGGACGACTGCTCAGGGCGGCGGGTTTTTGGGCTGTGCTCCGGGCGCGGCCGGGGGAGGTTGCGGGGCCGGAGCATCCGGCGTGGCCATTTATGGAACGCCGGTGGTTTCCGGGGAACTGGTTTATATAGCCGGTTATAACGGCAAAATTTATGCTTATACTACCGACTCCCTGGCTATGAGGTGGGTCTATCCTCGTGAGGGTAATCTTGAGCCCATCGTCGGTGGTGTGGTGATCGCTGAGGACATGGTATATTTTGGTTGCTCTGATGGCAGTGTCTATACCCTTGATGCCACTAACGGTGACCCGCTGTGGAAGTTTGAGACCGGAGACAGAATATGGTCGACCCCAACTGTAATTGATAACACGGTGTATATCGGGTCTTTTGACAAGAAACTCTATGCCTTAAATGCCACTGATGGTATCAAGAAGTGGGAATTCGAGACGGAGGGTTCCATAATAACTACACCGTTAGTCAGTAATGGCATCGTGTATTTCGGCTCCTTCGATAGGTCTTTTTACGCGGTAAATGCGGCTGATGGCAGCCTGAAGTGGAAATTCATGGCGGAGAACTGGTTCTGGGCCAAGCCGGTCATTCTTAACAATACTGTTTATGCCGGCTGTCTTGACGGTAAGGTATATGCTCTTAAGGGTGACAGCGGGGATAAGGTGACTGAGTTTAACATGGGAAGTCCGGTAGCATCTTCACCGGTTATTGTTAATAGCTCAATTGTCTATACATCAAGAGAAGGCATAGTCTATGTCATAGATACTGGTTCTAATGCGCTCAGTCAGCTGGCTGTGATCGAGGAAGAGGTGTACGGTCCGCTGGCCATACACGAAGGTATTGTTTACATTCACACACAGGACCTGGCGCTGCATCGGGTGAATGCCATTAACGGTGCTGTATTAAGGACTGTCTCTTTAAAGGTCCCGGAATGAGGTAGATTCCATTGAATGCATGGGAATTAATAATCCAGCAACCGGTAATAAACGCCCTTATAGTGATATCACATTATCTGGCCAGCAATTTTGGCCTGGCCATTATTGCCCTGACCATCATTGTCAATATCTGTATGCTGCCGCTTACCAGGAGGCAGCTTCGATCTACCAAGGCAATGCAGGATCTACAACCCAGGATTGCCGAGTTACAGAAGAAGTACGCCAAGGATAAGCAGAAGCTGGCCCAGGAACAGATGAGGCTCTACAAGGAATCCGGCGTAAAGCCGGCCGGCTGCTTCATAACTATGATAATCCAGATGCCTGTCTGGATTGCTCTCTATCAGTCAATCATGCTGTCTTTGGCTGTAGCGCCTGAAGGCCTGTTGAATCTATCCAAATATCTATATTCATGGCCGGTGGTTTATGCTGCTTTACCGTTGGGTCGTGAATTTTTGGGGATGAACCTGGCCGAACCTAGTTTTATCTTAGCTATCCTGGTTGGAGCCACGATGTGGCTCCAGCAGAAGATGTCAATGACGACATCGTCCGACCCCAAGCAGGCGCAGCAGAGCCAGATGATGCTCTGGATGATGCCGCTGATGTTCACCTTATTAGCTATGTCCTTTCCCAGTGGCCTGGCCCTCTTCTGGGCAAGCTCCAGTATTGTAAGAATAGTATTACAGTACCGGATTACAGGGTGGGGTGGACTGCGTAAAGCACCGAGCAGTGAGGTTGAAAAAGATAAGAAGTATTTGAAATTCGATGAATCAGCCGAAAAATCAATAGAGGCTGGCGCGGCTGATATCATTATAGCGGATGGCGAACCGTCAAAACCCGGCAAAGTGAGGTATCAACCGGGCAAAGACAGGTCCCGGCGGCGCCGTAAGAGATAAGTGTGATACACTGTAAAACTAGTGTGATGATTTTGTTATTAAGAAGAGGTTATTACGGTGATGGAAATTCCTGAGAGACAAGACGATATATTTGAGGCTGCCAGGAGCATACTTTCGAGACTTCTGGACTTAATGGCGATACCGGCTTCCATAGCCGTTTCTGATGAATTTACCGTTGCGGATGAAGATGGCAATGCTTCTTCGGTTGGACTTAATATAGAAGGCGAAGACCTGGGGATTTTAATCGGGCGTCGTGGTCAGACCATGGCTTCTTTGCAGCATATTGTCAGGATTATCATGGCTCACCAGATGCAGGTAAGGCTTCCGATAGTACTTGATGTCGAAGGTTATAAAAAGCGTCGCTGTGAAGGGCTGCGGGCTCTGGCCGAACGACTGGCAGAGCAGGTAAAGACCAGGGAAATGCCCTTTACCATGGAGCCGATGTCGGCTTTTGAGAGACGCGTTATCCACCTTGCCCTGGCCGACCACCCTGACGTCTCTACCGAGAGCACCGGGTTCGGTGAGACACGGAAGGTGGTTATCTCACCCAGGAACATCTAGCCTTATTGATTTACTTCCTAAATTATGTTAACCTTAATATCGTGTAAAGGCAGTGACGGAGAAGAGTAAGGGTAGATAAAGGATACCCAGCGAGTCTGACACGGTGCGAGCAGATGTGTCCTCACCCTGAAAATCACTCCTGAGCTACCAACCGAACGTCCTTCACAGGTGAAGGACCAGTAGGCCTGGTCGGTTTCGTCAGCCGTTATCCGAGGCGAGGGTATAGGTTTGTACCCTGAAAGAGTGTCCCGATTATATCGGGAAAATGGGGTGGTACCGCGGGAGCTTTATTAAGAAGTCTCGTCCCTATAAGACGAGGCTTTTTATTTTATACAGGAGAGGTCTGGTCATGTTTAATCCTGTTAACAGTAGGGTGAATTTCCCTCAGCTTGAGGAGAAAATACTCGACTGGTGGAAAAAGAATAACATCTTTCAGAAAACTGTGGATGCCAGGCAGGGCGGACCTCTTTTTGTACTATTCGATGGGCCGCCCACGGTAAACGGCAGTCCGGCGATTCACCATGTCCTGACTTCCGCTTTCAAGGATGTCATCCCGCGCTTTAAGGCAATGAAAGGGTACTACACGCCGCGTATCGGTGGGTGGGATACGCATGGTCTGCCGGTAGAGCTGGAAATAGAGAAACAGCTTGGTTTTTCTGGCAAGGCCCAGATTGAAGAGTATGGCATTGCCAAGTTCAACGAGCTGTGCCGGCAGAGTGTTAATCACTACATGCGCGAGTTCGAGGAAATACTGGAACGAAGCGGCTACTGGATTGAACTGGAACACCCCTATATCACCATGGACAACAGCTATATTGAAAGCGTCTGGTGGGCTATAAAGAAGATGTGGGATAAAGGGCTGGTCTACCAGGGCTATAAGGTTACCCCCCACTGTCCCCGCTGCGGCACCTCGCTGAGCTCCCACGAGGTCGCCCAGGGGTATCAGGACGATATCGAAGACCCTTCGGTTTACATAAAGTTTAAGGTTGTTGGTAGTAGTATTGCTGGCCTCACGCTGGATAAATTTGCCTACTTGCTTGCCTGGACAACCACTCCGTGGACACTGCCGGGCAACACGGCCCTGGCGGTATCTCCTGAGGCAGAGTATGTGGTGGTTGAGAAGGATAACGAGTGTCTTATTATGGCATCGGCGCTGCTTGTCGCGGCCGGACTTGATGACTGTAAGATATTGGCAAAGATAGAAGGTGAGGTGTTAGTCGGTCTAAGGTACGAGCCTCTGTTCAATCCACATAGTTTCGGAGTGGAACGCCAGAGCTTTCAGGAGAATATGGAATTACAGTCGCAGGAAGCGGATGATAAGCTCTCCTATCCTGTGATTGGCGGTGATTTCGTCTCCATGGAAGAAGGCACTGGTATTGTACATATGGCTCCGGCCTACGGTGAGGTTGACTTTGAAGTCGGTCGGGACGAGGACTTGGGTTTTGTCCATATGGTTGACTTGCAGGGCAATATTATCGGTGATTATCCATTCTCAGGCAAGTTCGTTAAGGATGCTGATAAAGAAATTCTAGCTGATTTAAAGTCTCGTGGTCTCCTCTTCCGCAGCGAAACGATTAAGCATACCTATCCCTTCTGCTGGAGGTGCGAAGCGCCGCTGCTTTACTACGCCAAGCAGACCTGGTATATAAGAACCACCGCCGTCAAAGACGCCCTTATCTCCGGCAATGATGAAATAAACTGGTATCCGGAGCATATCAAGTACGGCCGATTCGGCGACTGGCTCCAGAATAACGTGGACTGGGCCTTCTCGCGTGAGCGCTACTGGGGCACGCCGCTGCCGGTATGGCACTGTGAGTCATGCGGGCACCTCGATTGCGTGGGCGGTCTGGATGACCTTAAGAATAAAAAAGGATTTTCCGGCTTTAAAGAGCCCCTGGATTTGCACCGACCCTTTGTTGATGAACTGAGTTTTGCCTGCCCGCAATGTGGCGGACAGATGAAGCGTGTTCCCGAGGTTATTGACGCCTGGTATGATTCCGGGGCCATGCCGGTGGCCCAGAGCCACTATCCCTTCGAAAACGAGACCCTGCTCGAAGACGGGCGTTTCCCGGCGGACTATATCTGCGAGGCGGTTGACCAGACCCGCGGCTGGTTCTACAGTCTTCATGCCATATCAACCCTGCTCTTCGGGCGTCCCTCATACCGCAACGTTATCTGCCTGGGGCATATCCTTGATGCTAAAGGCGAGAAGATGAGCAAGCGAAAGGGTAATGTCGTCTTACCGTTTGAGGTCGTTAAGAAATACGGTGCCGATGCCCTGCGCTGGTATCTCTATACCGCCTCGGCACCCGGTAACCCGCGCCAGTTCGACGAGAAGCAGGTGGATGAGGTTTCCCGCCGCTTTCTGTCGACTCTGTGGAATGTTTATTCCTTCTTTGTCATCTATGCCAATATTGATAATTACAAACCTGAGTCAGAAATTGCATCAACACAGGAGGCAGAGCTTGACCGGTGGATTATCTCCGAGCTTAACCAGCTCATAACCGATGTAGACTCGGCGCTGGACAGCTATAATCCCACCGATGCGGGTAGAAAGATTGAGAGCTTTGTTGATGGCCTGTCCAACTGGTACGTAAGACGGAGTCGGCGGCGTTTCTGGAAGAGTGAGAACGATGACGACAAGCTCTCGGCTTATAATACACTTTATCAGTGCCTGGTGACTTTGTCTAAACTTATGGCACCGTTCACTCCTTTCGTGGCCGAGGAGCTGTACCAAAATTTGGTGCGCTCGGTATCCCCGGATGCTCTGGAAAGTGTCCACATGACTGATTTTCCAGTTTCGGATGAGAGCCGCATTGACAAACGGTTGTCTGAGGATAGCCGACTCGCTATGGAGATATCAAGCATGGGTCGGGCTGTACGTAGCCAGGCGGGAATAAAAGTTCGCCAACCTCTGGCCAGGATGTGGGTTAAGGTGATGTCGGAAGCAGAGAAAAGGTCTATTCAAAGGATGGAAGCTCAGATATTAGAAGAAGTCAATGTGAAGAGCCTGGAGTTTGGAGAAAATATACCTCAAGCGACAGGAGCGGTAAAAATCATGGTTGAGCTGGATACAAATATTACTGCAGAGCTGGAGGCAGAAGGGATGGCACGCGAGATTGTGCATCGTTTGCAAACAATGCGCCGTAACGCCGGATATGACATTGCCGACCATATCATTGCCTATTATGAAGGCGATGCACATTTTGTGCAGGTGATGTCCAGTTTCGCCGACTATATCAAGCAAGAGACGCTGTCACGGGAGCTTATCGACGGTGTTCCTGAAGCGGTTGACCTGAAAGAGACCTACAAGATAAGCGGTTACAGCCTGTTGTTGGGTGTAAAGAAGTCTGAATAGCTTAGGGGGGTGGGGGGCTCTCGGCGGGGATTAAAGTAGCGGTATATTCCGTGTCACCGCGCCAGAAAGTTACTTTAAGTTCTTCTCCAATTTCGGACGAATGCAGGATACGCGTTAGTTCCTGGACACTGGCTACCTCCTGTCCGGCTATGGTGACGATGACATCACCTTCCTGCAATCCTCCTTTGGCCGCTGGAGCGCCGGGAACCACCTGAACGAGAAGAACACCTCTGTCAACAGCTAGATTTAACTGTCGGATTGCCAGCTGGTCCACCGTGTAGAGTCCTACGCCCAGCCAGGAACGAACTACGTACCCTTTATTGACCAGTTCCTGGATGATGGGCGTGGCTATGTCAATGCTGATAGCATAGCCCATACCCTCGACGCCAATTTGAGCAATCTTGGCGCTTGTAATGCCGACTACCTCTCCCGCCAGATTCACCAGCGGGCCACCGCTGTTGCCAGGGTTGATGGCGGCACTGGTTTCAAGAAGGTCGTAAAGTGTCTGTCCATGGGATACCGGCAGGGCGACTTCCTTACGGCTGATTATTCCCTCGGTGGCTCTTATCCCCTGTCCCAGGGCATTGCCGATAGCTATCACCCAATCACCGACTCTCAAGCTTGAGGCATGCCCTCTTTTAAGTGCCGGCAGGTTATGGGCATCTATCTTGAGTATCGCCAGGTCATTGAGAGGGTCGGTTGCCACCGAGTTTATGTCTGCGGTATAGGTGTTCCCGTTATCCATGGTTACGGTAATGGCACTGGCGCCTTCAACGACATGGTAATTGGTTACGATAATGCCGTCTCCATCTATAATCCAGCCGGAGCCGACTCCCTCTTGCGTGAACTGCCGATTGAAAAAGTCATAGGATACGACTTCCGTGGTAATGGCTACCACCGAGGGCTTTACGAGGGCGACAACATCGGCAATGCTGGGGAGAGCCTCCGTTTGCTCGGCTGCTGGTGGCGGCGTCCAGTCGGGATTAATCGGAGTGGGTAGGGACGACGGCGTGGTTGTCTCTGGTGTCTCCGGTGTGGTGATAGTTATACATCCGGTTAATGTAACCACCGACAGCAAAAGGAAAATGATAAATAAAGTCTTTAGATTTACTCTATTCATTTACATTAATAATTATAGCATACTGCTGAATTATTAAAATATCAGCCCCCTCTCCATACAGGGAAAGGGGGCTGGTCAGGACTGGGGTAATCAAGGGTATTTCTACGAACCCGGGACCTTGGGCAGTGACGCCAGTGCCTCCTTCATCTTTCCCTCAGGAAACTCGTAGTCTACCATCTTTCCCGAGAGATAGGCATCGTAGGCAGCCAGGTCGAAGTGCCCGTGCCCGCTGTGGGCTATCAGGATATTCTTTGATTTGCCTTCCTCTTTGCATTTCAGGGCTTCATCAATAGCCACCTTGAGGTCATGGCATGGCTCCGGGGCGGTAATAATGCCCTCGGTGCGGGCAAACTGTACCCCGGCTTCAAAAGTGGCCATCTGGTGCTCGGCTCTGGCCTCAATCAGGCCGAGGTTGTAGAGGTGGCAGATGATAGGTGCCATCCCGTGGTAGCGCAGTCCCCCGGCGTGCACTGGTGGCGGGATAAAATCATGCCCCAGAGTATACATCTTAAGTAGAGGTGTAAGACCGGCCACGTCGCCGAAGTCATACGTGTAGGGTCCCCTGGTCAGGGTGGGGGCAGCTTTAGGTTCAACACAGATAACGCGCAGGTCTGGCTTCTTGCCGCTGATTTTGTCCTTTATCCAAGGCAGGAACTGGCCGGCGAAGTTGGAACCGCCGCCAATGCAGCCGACGATGATGTCTGGATAGGCATCAGCCATCTCCATCTGCTTCCTGGTTTCCTCACCGATGATGGTCTGGTGAAGCAGGACATGATTGAGGACACTGCCCAGGGAGTAGTGGGTATCATCACGGGTGGCGGCATCTTCTACCGCCTCGCTGATAGCCAGCCCCAGACTACCGGGGCAGTCGGGGTCTTTAGCCAGCATATCGCGCCCTGCCTTGGTATCCGGACTGGGACTGGGTACGCAAGTAGCTCCCCAGGTCTCCATCAGGATGCGGCGGTAGGGCTTCTGGTCGTAGCTAATCCTGACCATGTAGACCTTTAACTCAATATCGAAGAACATGCAGCCCATAGCCAGGGCACTGCCCCACTGCCCGGCACCGGTCTCGGTAGCGATGCGCTTTATCCCTTCCTTTTTGTTGTAGTATGCCTGGGCAATTGCGGTGTTGGGCTTGTGGCTGCCTGCCTGGCTGGTGCCCTCGTATTTATAGAATATCTTGGCGGGGGTGTCCAGGGCTTTCTCCAGCCGGTGTGCCCGGTGCAGGATTGTAGGTCTCCAGGTGCGGTATATTTCCTGTATCTCTTCCGGGATGTCAATATAGCTCTCCGGGCTAAACTCCTGCATGATTAAGCTCATGGGGAAGAGAGGTGCCAGGTCATCAGGGGTTATTGGATTGCCTGTACCTGGATGCAAGACCGGTGGTAACGGCTCCGGCAAATCGGGTAAAATGTTGTACCATTGTGTCGGCATGTCTTTTTCATCGAGTATAAATTTAGTCCTTTCCATATTCTACCTCCTTATATTTTTGATTTAGTGATTTATTTTCAAGGCAGGGCACCGCGACCATGGCATTGTAGACATATTAATATACCACCTGGTTGCTATTCTTTCAATTAAGAGCCTCCCGCATACTGGCAACGAAAGACTTGAGTGAAGCAAGAGTGGCATCCTCTTCGATTAACTGAATAAGGCGGCTGCCCACGATAACCCCATCGGCTATCGCAGCTACACGTTTAGCGTGTTCCGGTGTAGATACCCCAAAGCCAACGCATAATGGCTGTTTTGACTTTTGTCTGACTCTTTTAACGAAGCCCTCCAGTTCCAGTGGTAGAGTGTCTCTGGTTCCGGTAACGCCGGTAAGTGAGACCAGATAAATAAAACCCCGTGACCTCTCCGCCACGGCAGCGATGCGTTCCTCAGTGCTGGTAGGTGCCAGGAAATAAACAAGGTCAAGGTCATGTTTCCGGGTTATCGCTTCCAGTTCTGCCCCCTCCTCCGGTGTTAAGTCAGGGACTATTAAACCATTTATTCCTGCTGTAATGCAACTCTGGCAGAATAACTCCAGACCAAAGTTCAGCACCGGGTTGTAATAGGTCATGAATACCAGTGGTACGGATACCTTCTTGCTTATCTCGGCCGCCGTGTCAAGACAGGCCTGTGGGGTGGTGCCTTGTTGCAGCGCCTGGTAGCTTGACTTCTGAATAGTCACTCCATCAGCCAGAGGGTCGGAGAATGGAATGCCCAGCTCGATGATATCACAGCCGCTTTCGGCCAGCGCAGCGGCTATCGACAGGGTGGCTTTGATGTCAGGATAGCCCACGGTAATATAGGCAATCAATACCTTATAACCGGGTTTAAAGACGGACGTAATCTGGCTCATAGCTCCATTCCTAAAGCTCTGGTGACAATTTCCAGGTCTTTATCACCTCGGCCGGAAAGGTTGACGATAATAAGCTGCTCCTGCGGGAGGCCGGCAGCCAGTTTGGCGACATGGTAAATGGCATGGGCGGGCTCAAGCGCCGGAATGATGCCCTCGGTATCACAGAGCAGCTTAAAGCCTTCCAGTGCCTGGACATCAGTAACGGCGATATATGTAGCGCGACCGCTGTCTTTGTAGTAGCTGTGTTCCGGGCCGACTCCCGGATAGTCGAGTCCTGGTGCGATGCTGTGAGTCTCTCTTATCTGGCCGTGCTCATTCTCCATTAGATACGACTTGGTTCCGTGCAGCACGCCGGTCTTGCCGGTGAGCAGGGCTGCCGAGTGTTTGTTGGTTTCCAGTCCCAGTCCCCCCGCCTCAACCCCGATGAATTTAACGTTCTTGTCATTATAAAAAGGATGGAAGAGACCGATGCTATTACTACCGCCGCCGACACAAGCCACCAGGTAGTCGGGCAGGCGCCCGTAGTCAGCAAGGACCTGTTCCCTGGCTTCCTGACCAATTATCGCCTGAAAGTTGCGCACTATCATGGGATAAGGGTGCGGACCGACCACCGAGCCGAGGAGATAATGGGTATTTTGCACGTTGCTAACCCAATCACGAATGGCTTCATTGATGGCGTCCTTGAGGGTACAGCTTCCCGAGGTAACCGGACGTACTTCGGCGCCCGTCAGCTTGATACGGTTAACATTTGGCGACTGACGGCGCATATCTTCGGACCCCATGTAGACGATGCACTCAAGTCCCAGCATGGCGCATATGGTAGCTGCGGCCACTCCGTGCTGGCCAGCGCCAGTCTCGGCAATTATCCTGGTCTTACCCATTCGCTTGGCGAGCAGCCCTTGACCCAGGGCGTTGTTAATCTTGTGCGCGCCCGTATGGGCAAGGTCTTCGCGCTTCAACAGAATGGTAGCCCCACCAATCTTGTCCGATAGCTGTTGCGCACAATAAAGAGGCGTGGGACGGCCAATATAATCCCGGCATAAATGATTGAATTCCTTCTGAAAATCGTCATCAGCCATGGCCTCGGCGTAAGCCGTCTCCAGCTCGCTGAGGGCAGACATCAGCGTTTCCGGTACGAATTTACCGCCGTATTCTCCGAAGTAGCCTCTTTTATCCGGCAACAATTTTCTCTCCTTCCAGCAGGTCCCTGTAGCTGAAGTGCATGGCTTCACGGACAAGGTTCATTGTCTCTCGACTCTCCTTAAGTGTTTTTTCGTAACCTTCTCTTAAAGCTTCCTTAATAATAGACGGCCTCGCTTCGAAGAAGACTCTTTTCTCCCGGATCGGGTCGAGAAAGGCGTTGACCTTTTCGGCAGCCTTTTTCTTGCAGACAACGCAGCCTATTTTACCCTGCCGGCAGCGATTTTCTATCTCAGGAGCTTCCTCTCCGTTGAAAGCGCAGTGGTATTTATAAATGTTACAAATATGCGGGTGTCCCTTATCGGTAGCTTTAATACGGGCCGGGTCGGTAATCGCTGTATTGACCTTTTGCCTTACTTCACCAGGGTTGTCTTTCAAATATATGGCGTTATCCCGGCTTTTACCCATCTTCTGCCCATCCAGACCGGGCAGTCTTGAGACTTCCCCCACGAGGGCTTCCGGGACAGGGAAGACCTCCCGGAAAATTCCATTGAATGTTCGGGCTATTTCCCTGGTCTGTTCAACGTGGGCAAGCTGGTCTTCTCCCACTGGAACCAAGTCAGACCTGACGATGAGTATGTCAGCCGCTTGAGAGATGGGATATCCCAGAAACCCGTAGCTCATCGCTGGTAATCTGGATGCCTTGAACTCCTCTTTTACCGTGGGATTTCTTTGCAGCCTCGCCAGTGTTACCATCATTGAGAAGTACATTGTAAGCTCGGCGATTTCCGGAATCTGCGATTGAATAAAGAACGTGCTTTTTTGAGGGTCTAAGCCTATTGAGAGCCAGTCTAAAAGCACCTGTTTGATGAACGGCTCGGTCTGTTCCGTCTCTTTCAGATGGTCGGTAAGAATTTGATAATCGGCAATGATGAAGAAGCAGTCGTACTCATCCTGAAGTCTGACCCGGTTCGCTAACGAGCCCGCGTAATGACCGATATGTAAAGGGCCGGTCGGTCGATCGCCTGTTAGAATCCTCTTTTTCACCTCTTTATCCTTGTTCATCGGCTCTCCTCGCAGCTTCGATGAATTTTCTGATTTTGGTCATGTCTTTGGTGCCTCTCGTTTCAACTCCCGAAGAGACATCTACTCCCCACGGTAAGATTGTCTTTATTGCCTCGGTAACATTATCCGGGGTCAGACCACCGGCGACAATTACCGGAAATTGCTCGGCTATCGGCTTTGCCATGTTCCAGTCAAATGCCTTGCCGGTACCGCCATATTTGTCTCTGACATTAGAATCAAGGAGAAAAATATGTTTCCGGTTGGCCAGCAGGTTGGTCCCGTAAGCAAGGTTGGCGCAGATTTGCTCGGGTTTGTAGTTCCGGCTTACCCGGATTACCTTGATTATGGGCATGGCGAGTTCGCGGCAGTATTCCCAAGGCTCGTCACCGCTCAGCTGGATCCAGTCCAGTTGGCAGGAATCGGCTATCTTTTTTACCCTTGAAGCCGGCGTATTGACAAAAACACCTACAGTCTCGGGGCCACCTTTACTTTTTTTCAGTGCCGATACTATCCTTTTCGCCTGTGTGAGTGTTACCTGCCGCGGGCTGGAGGCAAAGACAAGCCCGATAAAGTCGACTCCTGCCTCAGCCACTGTCAGAGCGTGAGTTTCCTCTCTGATACCGCAAATCTTGATACGCGTCATAGCATCAGCTCCTTCATCTTGGCCGTGATATTGACGGAAGTGACCAGGGACTCGCCCACCAGAATGGCATTAACCCCCCATTTCTTAAGTTTTAATATATCGTTTCTATTTTTAATGCCACTTTCGCTCGCCACGATTTTTTCTTCTGGAATGAGGGCACATAACCGGCGGGTAGTGTCGATATCAACGCTGAAAGTGTTCAAGTCACGATTATTAATACCGATGACTTCAGCATCACTTTGGAGCGCTCTTTCCAACTCCTTTTCATTATGTACTTCAACCAGGCAATCCATGCCGAGACTCTGACTCAATAATATCAGTTCTTCAAGCTGTTGCTGACCGAGGATAGCTGTTATCAATAGCAGGGCATCGGCGCCAAAGGCGGCGGATTCATATATCTGGTACTCATCAAAGATGAAGTCCTTCCGCAGAAGTGGGATGTTTACCTCTTCTCTTATCGCAGCAAGGTATTCGAGGCTACCCTGGAAGTGGTTAACCTCGGTCAGTACCGAGATGGCTGCCGCACCATTCTGAGCATAGGTTCCGGCCAGCGCCACGGGCTTGAAATCGCGGCAGAGCACGCCCTTTGAAGGAGATGCTTTCTTAACCTCGGCAATCAGTTTTATACCATCACCACTCAGGGCGGAGGCAAAGTCAAGGGGTGTTTTCCTTCGTGTAATGCGTTCTTTTAGAGCCGGCAGGGGCAGGTCTTGCTTCTTTTGCTCGACTTCCTGCCGCTTTTCACTGACAATTTTATCTAGAATCGCAGCTGGCATAATCACCTCAGACGCTGGCTCAGCTCCACCAGCATATTGAGTTTTTCCTTAGCCCGTCCGCTGTCAATGGCTTCTTCGGCCAATCTGGCGCCATCTTTCAGGTCTACCGTTAAGTTGCCGGCGACGAGCGCAGCCGCCGTATTCATAACCACCACGTCACGCAGGGCACCTTCGTCACCATCAAG
>JAUWYU010000089.1 GCA_030615655.1 Dehalococcoidia bacterium | reverse complement strand
CTCCAGGCCTTACTTCGTCGAGACGAGGAGAGTATTTGACAGAATCAAAGGACTCAACCTGCCGCACGTCGAGATGAAATATCTCTCAATGGGGATGACAAATTCCTACAAAATCGCCCTGGAAGAGGGCGCCAACATAGTAAGAATAGGCAGCAGGATATTCGGCGAAAGGGGTTACGGGGAATAAGCGCCGGAACGCGGAGCGACTACGCTCTTTTTCTCAGCCTGAAGACAGCACCGCCCGTAACCAGGGATATTGCCAGGAACAAAGCGAGCCAGGGCGCCAGGACCCGCGCCTTGTTGACCTTAAAAACCTGGCCGCCTACCGCAACCGGCGGCACCGGCGGCGCACCGCTGGTGGTGGCGCTAGCATCACGATAGCCATCGGACCACTGCTGGCTGCCGGAAACCTCAGACCAGGCGCGGTAGTAATAGGTCGTTGCCGGGGACAGGTCGGTATCGGAGACACTGGTGCCGGTATCAAAATAAACCAGGACGCCGTCAGTCCTATCAACCGGATAGTCGCCGGTCTTCCTGCGTATCATCGTCCTGTGGGCGCCATCGCCCTTGGTCCAGGCCAAGTCAATCTGAGTATCGCTGGCAACTGCCGCCGAGAAGGTGGACCCGACCGGGGGTTCGGGCTTGGTGAGGAATGACAGCTCCAAGCCGCTGTCCATACCCGCGGTGTTTTTCGCCTGCGCCCGGAAATAGTATTTCGTGCCTTCACCGAGACCGGTAATATTGGCGCTGAAGGACTGTCCCGTGGTCCTGCTGCCGGTCCAGGTCGTGTTAGCGGAATAAACTCCGGGAGCCGTCCCATATTGAAAACGGTACTGGCAGACCTCACCACCGTCACCGGTTACGGTGCCGTGAAGAGTGGCCGTGGCCTCCTCGACCAGGGTGGCATTGCCGGTGGCTACCGTCGGAGAGACCACAATCGCCGTAATCGTCTCCTGCTGAGTCGCATCAGACCAGCCCTGAGCCGGGTTCTCAGCGGCAGTTATTATCGGTGTGCCAGCCGTGGTGTCCTTGTAATAGAAACTTTCAGTATTGTTGCCGCTGGCAATGGTCACCGATGTTATCGTACCGTCGAAAGCTCCTGCCGGACTGGTATCAAATCTGCCAGCGGCTGAAGTCGAGCTTAAATCTATAATGGTGGCAGCACCAACATTCTGCGGTGCACTGGTAGCATCCTGGGTCTGAATCGTCATGATAGCGGACACCTCGCCAACCGTAAGGGTCTGGTTATCAGTAGCAAAAACGATTTTAGTGATGTCGTAATTAACAAACTGTGTATCGCCGTCTACGGTGCTGGTCGTAGAGGAATAGGTTTTTCCAGCAGCGTCATTAACCGCGTCTTTTACCGTACCAATAGCACCCAAGCTACCGGTACCGGTAAAAGTGGCACCAACAACCACCGAGGCCCCGGTGCCATCAGCCTCAACCGCACCGCCGTATGTCGAGGAATACCAGTCTACCGGCAACTCTATTTCCACGCCATAATTGGTCCCGTCATATTTGCCCATCGCGCCGCTGGCGCCAGTATCCTGAACGCCAGTAAAACCCGGATAAGGGGAAGCAACATTTGAGACCCTACCGGTAATTGACCCCGATGTAAACGCACGTATCTGGGGGTAAGGTGTGTCGTACTCGTAAAGCACGATAGTGACTTTGGGAGTGTCGTCGTCATCTACCCAGAACTGTAAAAGATGGTCGGCATAGCCCGGGTTTGCCGTACCGAGATTCAACTGTAAATAATAACTCTGACCCTTGATGACCTTGTTATAATGAGTATCTACCCGGTAATACACGTTTTGAATCAGATTTGAGGGACTCGCCGGCGTACTGCCACCGTTCTGTGTAGAAAGGGCTGTCCACAAATAGTTAATGTCACTTGCCTTGTTATTAAAGCCAGAGCCATCCTGCTCGCCAGAGTTTGACATGTCCTGAACCAGATATACCCCAGTGGAGGGAGAACCTACCGTACCCCAGTCTGAAAAGGTGCCGTCTATACCAAGCGTGGAGGGGCCGACGAAGGTTTCAGCGTAAACCACAGAGGATATAACCAGTGATAGCGATAATGTGCATAAAAACACTATCACCAGCCAACGGAAGAGTTTGCCGTACAATCTCTTCATATTGAGCTGCATTTGAGATAGGCTCCCGGTCTTTCAGTACGAGCAGTCTATCCCGCAACCCGTAAAAAAGACGTAAAGATACGGACAGGGCAAATAAATATATCGTTAACATTTGGCAAAAACGTTATTTCGGGCGGTTTTCTTGATAAAAACAGCCCGCTGAGCTAGAATTAGAACGTAAGCGAGAAGTACCAGCATGACCCAGACAGACCCGGGAAAGACGGCTGAGGAGAAGGCCCAGAGCAGACAAGAAACCAAGCAAGCTCTAAAAGGGTTTGGCAGGAAAAAACAGAACCTGATACCCATACTGCAGAAGGTCCAGGGCAGGCTTGGCTACCTGCCTCGTGAAGCCATGACCGAGATTGCCGAATACCTCAACATCCCGGATATAGACGTCTACGGCGTGGTTACTTTCTACAATCAATTCCGACTCACCCCCCCAGGCAGGCACTCGGTACGAGTATGCCTGGGAACCGCCTGCCATATGAAAGGCGGCTACATCACGCTGGACGCCTGGAAACGCAGGCTGGATATCAATCCGGGCGAGACGACCACCGACCGCGAGTTCGACATGGATACCGTTGCCTGTGTCGGCTGCTGCACCAAGGCCCCGGTGACCGTGGTCGACAACAAGCCGGAGGGTAAAGTCGAACCTACCAGGGTAGACGGCATACTGCTCGCCTTCGAGCAAGAGCGGGAAGTAAAGGACAAGGAAGAAAGTGAAAGCAGCTGAACGGGCAGCAGTAGCCGATGCCTTTAAGGAGATAAAGGAGCGCGCCGAATCACGCTGGCGGGAGCTATGGCACAACAAGCCGGTAATCATGGTGGGCACGGCTACGTGCGGTCGGGCGGCGGGCGCCCTAGAAGTGCTGCAGACATTCAGGGACGAGGTTAAAAAGCGTAACCTCGATTGCCCGGTGATAGAGGTCGGCTGCATGGGGCACTGCTACGCCGAGCCGCTGGTAATTATCAGCAAGCCGGGCTATCCGCCGATATGCTACGGGTACGTTAACCCGGTCATCGCGGAGAGGTTATTAAAAGAATTCGTCCTCGGCGATAACCCCTGCCCCGAGTTCGTCATCGGCGCCCTGGAAGAGAACGACATTGTACCCAGCTTCACCGACTTCCCCCGCGCCCAATACGAGCAAAAGATTATCCTGAAAAACTGCGGGCACACCGACCCTACCGAGATAGACCACTATATCGCCGGCGGCGGCTACTCAGCCCTGGCCAAAGCCCTCGAGATGACCCCGGAAGATATCGTGGATGAGGTTAAGAAATCAGGGTTAAGGGGGAGGGGCGGGGCCGGTTTCCCCGCCGGTCTAAAGTGGGAGTACTGCCGCAATACGCGGGGCAGGCCGAAATACATCATCTGCAACGCCGACGAGGGCGACCCCGGCGCCTTTATGGACCGCTCCATCCTGGAAAGCGACCCACACTCGGTGATTGAGGGCATGATTATCGCCGGCTACGCCACCGGGGCGCGCTACGGCTATATCTATGTCCGCGCCGAATATCCGCTGGCGGTGGAGCGTACTCAAATTGCATTGACTCAGGCGAAGAAATTTAGGCTGCTGGGCAATCATATTCTGGGGAGCAGTTTTAACTTCGATATCATACTTTTTCAGGGCTCAGGAGCTTTTGTCTGCGGCGAGGCGACAGCCATGGCCGCTTCCATAGAGGGAAAACCGGGCACCCCACGCGCCCGCCCTCCCCGCATGACCACAGAAGGACTCTTCGGGAAGCCGACGGTCGTCAATAATGTCAAGACACTGGCCTTCGTACCGCCGATAATCAGAAACGGGGCCGGCTGGCTCAAGAGCACCGGCACTAAAGAAAGCAGCGGGACAGCCGTCTTCGCCCTGGCAGGCAAGATAGTCAATACCGGGCTTGTCGAGGTCCCCATGGGCACGACCCTGCGCCAGATTATCTATGAGGTCGGCAGCGGCATCCCCGGGGGGAAGCGCTTCAGAGCCGTACAAATCGGGGGGCCTTCCGGCGGCTGCCTGCCGGAACCAGCACTTGACCTGCCCGTTGATTTCGACTCCCTCAGAGACGCCGGTGCCATGATGGGTTCCGGCGGCATGGTGGTGCTGGACGAGGACGACTGCATGGTGGAGATAGCCCGCTATTTTCTGGAGTTCACGCAGAGGGAGTCCTGCGGCAAGTGCACGTTCTGTCGACTGGGCACCAAGCAAATGCTGGAGGTATTGAACGACTTTACCCTGGGCCAGGGTAAGATTGAGGACATTGACAGCCTCGAACGACTGGCCGAGGAAGTGAAAGCCGGTTCACTCTGCGGGCTGGGGCAAACGGCCCCCAATCCGATACTGACCACCCTGCGCTATTTCAGGGAAGAATACGAGGAGCATATCCTAATGGGCCGGTGTCCGGCACTGATGTGCCGGCAACTCATCGCCTACTACATCCTCCCCGACAAGTGCGAACGTTCCTGTGACGCCTGCGTCGGCAGCTGCACCGTGGAGGCAATATCCGCCAACAAGAAGAGAATCAAGGTCATCGACCAGGAGAAGTGCGTCAAGTGCGGCACCTGCCTGGCCGCCTGTCCACCTCAATATAATGCCGTGGTGAAACTATCACCGCCGAGCGAGGTGCCCAAAAAGTGAAGAGCGTATCTCTAAGTATTGACGGGAAAAAGATAACCGCCAAGGAAGGAACAAAAATCCTCCGGGCGGCGCTGGAGAACGACATCTATATCGCCAACCTGTGCGCCATAAAGGATAAAGCGGAGCCGAACGCCGCCTGCCGCCTGTGCTTCGTGGAAATAGAGGGTGAAGAGGAGCCGGTGACCGCCTGCACCAGAGAGGCAACCGACGGCATGGTGGTGAATACCAGAGGTGAAAGAGCGCTGGAACTGGCACGCACAGGTTTCGAGCTTCTCATGGCATCCCACCCGGTGGACTGCGCCAACTGCCCGGCCAACGGCGTTTGTGAACTGCAGAAGATAGCCAAGCACATCGGCGGCAAGCTGAAAACGAAGCGCTTCCGGCAATTGCTGCGGGAACTACCTATAGATGACAGCAATCCGCTTTTCACCTATGACCCGAACAAGTGCGTCCTGTGCGGTCGGTGCGTGTGGGTGTGCCGACAGCGTAAAGAAACGGCCCTGCTGGGATTCGCGCACCGGGGCTTCAAGAGAGTGGTGACCACTTTTGCCGGTGAACCGATAGGCGCCGAGAGGTGCCTTGACTGCAGCGCGTGCGTTGAGGTGTGTCCTACGAGGGCTCTGGCTTTTAAGGGTGGGGAGAAGGGATTGGGATACAGGGGGTGGGTTGTATAAAACTCCCTTTGTCTCGTAGAGTCTAAAAGAATAAACTCTTAAGAAAGTATTATCAAATCCAGAGAAAACACTTGACAAAATACGAGGAGTGTTCACATGCCTAATGATGTCTACGATTTGAGTCAGGGATGGAACAGTCTTGCCGCAGAACTGCTGTATGCCACCATGACAGGTGGTCCGCCCGCGGAGGAGTTGGCTTTTTATGAACGCCGAATCCGAGCGAATGGGGGAATTGCACTCGACCAGGCCTGCGGGACGGGACGCCATCTGTTTCCATTACTGGCGCGTGGTCTTGAGGTGCACGGCGCGGATATCTCGTCTGATGCCTTACACTTCGCCAGAAAAGAGGCAGAGACTCAGAAGGTCCACCCCACCCTTTTTCACCAACGGATGGAGGAGTGCAACATTCCTCACCAGTATGGAACGATCTACATCGCGAATGGAACGTTCCAGATTATCACCGACCGAAACCAGGTGCTTACCACGCTGCAACGGTTCTGGCACCACCTTGTTCCCGGCGGCCAGCTGCTGCTTGAACTGTTTGTACCTTGGGAAGTCACCCAAGGGCCGACCTGTAATGATGCCGAACATCCGACACGGTGGAATCCCATCCCACGCCGAGAGGCAGAGGGGGAGGTTCTCACCACCCTGTGGTCAGAATCCGTGGACCTCTTTGAGCAGATACTATTATCTAAACGACGGTATGACCTCTATATAGACGGGAAATGCGTTCGGTCTGAAGTGCATGCCCACCTCCTGCGATGGTACTTTCATTATGAATTTCTCATGATGCTCGAACGCGCCGGGTTTGAGGATATCACGACCTATGGTGACTACACCGATGACCCCGCGGCGCAAGAGAGCAAGACGGTCGTCTACGGAGC
>JAUWYU010000134.1 GCA_030615655.1 Dehalococcoidia bacterium | reverse complement strand
AACGCCCTGACCGAGCAGGCCTACCTGAACAATAAAAAGAGGTTTGAAACCGTAGATTTAAATGACCTGAAAAAGCTTTACCCCGGCCTCGATATTATTCACCTGGTTGTTGACACCTCGCAGGACCCGCCCGCAGACTGGTATATTATCGGAGAGGAGAAGAGGTAGCGCGAGGCGCCCGTATGAAGATAGATTTACACGTCCACACCAGCACCGGCTCGGATGGCGCTCTCTCCGTTGAAGAAGTCCTCCGTGAAGCCAGGCAGAGGAAAATCGATTTCATATCGATTACTGACCACGATTCTATTGACGCTCAGGAAAGAGCCGCCGCGCTCGCTCAGGAATACGGTATAGCTTACATTACCGGTGTGGAATTAAACGTAACCTTCAGCTGCCCCGACAGCCGGTCAACCTCGCTGGACTTCCTGGGTTACCGTTTTGATATCAACAACCGGACTTTGAATGATAAACTCCGTTTGATGAGGGAGCACCGTGAAGACAGGGCGCGCCGGATACTGGAAAAACTCAACGCCGAGTTCGCTAAAGAGAGTATCCCCGGATTCACCGGGGCGGACCTTGAGCAAATGCAGGCGGGCGTTGACGGCGCCTTCGGCCGACCCCATATTGCCGACTACCTGATAACAAAGGGGATTGTCCGCAGCCCGCAGGAAGCCTTCGACCGATATCTGGTCAAATGCGATGTGCCCAAATACCCCCTGTCACCGGCTGAAGCCTCGGAACTGATAAAAAACGCCGGCGGCATCACGGTGCTGGCACACCCCAACGACCCCAACGGCACCTCGCTGGTAGGCCTGACCTCCGACCTTACTCAGCAGTCGAGGATTCTCGAAGAACACATGCTGGACTATATTGACGGTATTGAATGCTGGCACCCCCGGAATGACGCCGCGACCACGGCACACTACATCAAGTTCTGCCGGAAACACGACCTGCTCATGACCGGCGGCAGCGACTGCCATCAAAAGCCGGTTATTCTCGGCTCCGTGGATATACCCGATTTTGTGGCCGGGCAGTTTTTAACACATCTTTAAATACATCCTCGCATGTGATATCATTCATTAAAATGAACCGCTATTCCGTTTATGATAACTTTGCCTGGCTTTATGACCGGGAATGGTCTGAATTCGCCCGGGTTATTTTCCCCTTACTGAAAGATATAGCCGGTGAAACACTACCTGACGGTGCAAAAGTACTCGACTTATGCTGCGGCACCGGGCAGCTGGCAAAAGTCCTTACTGAAAAAGGATATAAGGTCACGGGCATTGACGGGTCTGCGGAAATGCTCCGTTATGCTAAAATCAATGCCCCGGATGCCGAATTCATTAACGAGGACGCCCGCACCTTCAAGCTTCCCTCAATATATGATGCGGTGTTTTCTACCTTTGACAGCCTTAACCATATCCTGAAAGCGGCAGAGCTACTGCGGACATTCAAGAACACTTATAAATGACTCGTCAACGGCGGGGTTTTTGTCTTCGACCTGAATACCGAGAGGCACTTTAAGACGTCGTGGAAAAACTGGAAAGATATTAAAGAAACCCCGGACTATTTTTATGCCGTTCGCTCCGACTATAACCCGGAAAAGCGGCTGGCACCGTTCCAATGCACAATTTTCCGGCGTAAAGCCAGGGGCTGGCAACGCTCCGATATATTACTGCAGGAAGCTTTTTATCCTAATACCGAAGTAAAATCTTTGTTGAAAAGAGCCGGTTTCACCGTTATCAGGACATACTCGGCCAGCAGAGAGCGCGGCCTGCACAAAACTACCAGAGGCTCACACAGGATTTTTTATTACGCACGCAAACCTTAAACCCTATATATTCTCCCCCTGATAAGCCCCACTATACCCCTCCGCCTCGCCGGTCAGCTCAAGGAAAACCAGCTGGGTTATCCGGGCGTTCCTCTGCACGCGGAAGCCCCGGGAATTATACACCACCAGCAAAGACTGCGACCGCCCCTCATAGCCGGCATCCCACACTGCCGTGCCCACGGTAACGCCGCAGCGCAGCAGGCTCGACCGCGGCCTCCCCAGCGCCATGATATTCTTCGGCAGGTGCACAATCTCGTTATAGGTAATGATATAGGTGCCGGGGACCAGCTCGATGGAACCCATCCCGTCGAACACCAGCGGCGATAGCTCGGAGACCACCCTCTGGCTGTTGGCCGCCGTTATATTCCCCGCCGACTGTTGTATGGCCACCTCGCGCAGGGTCAGGTCAAAGCCGTTAGCCTGCACCTGCTCCTCAAGGTCAACCCACCCCTCCACGAGAGGGGGGTCTTTTTCTATCAAACGGCGTATGTCCCGCCCCGAAAGAACCGCCACTTACACTCCTTTATCAGCCCTTACTTGGTCAACCGCCGCCGCATGGTAACCAGTGTAATACAGAAGAACACTACAGACCAGAAGATAATAATCCCCAGGGACAGCAGCATTTCCGGGTGAAACTCCCCCTGAAACAGCCCCCGGGTAAGTTTGGCTACCGGTGTTAATGGCGCTATCCAGCTCAGCGTCTGCACTATCTTGGGAAACCCTGTGAGAGGAAAGAAGACGCCGCTCAGTAAAAACATCGGGGTAATAAAAAGAGTGAAAAAGAAGTTAAAGGTGTAAATGGAAGGCGCCAGCGAGGTATAGAACAGGGCAATAGAGGAAAACATAACCCCCGACAGTGCCACTACCAGGGGTATCAGCAGCGCCCAGGGCGAAGGTACCAGTTGAAAAGCCGCCGCAATCGCCAGTATGATACACCCGGTCATAAAAGAGCGGGTGGCTCCCCAGAAAATTTCGCCGGCGGTAACATCCTCAACATTCAAAGGCGTTGCCAGGATAGCATCATAGGTATACTGCTGCTCCATCCGAAAATAACACGCATAAGTGCACTCGAAGCTGGCAGCGAACATGGCGTAGGCCGCTATGATACCGGGCGCAATGAACTCAATGTATCTCTGCCCCCCTTCGAGGTTGATAAAAGCCCCCATCCCCATCCCGAAAGCGAGCAGGATAAGTATCGGTTCGATAATAGCGCCGACTCCCTCCGAGTGCCAGAGTCGGAAGAAGACGTCTCTGTTGCGCTGCCAGATACGTAAAAAACGCCAGGAGAAAGGCCTCATTCGACTAATGACCTCCCCGTGAGTTTGAAGAAGACGTCCTCCAGAGTGGCGGCTCTGGCTGTCCCGGGAAGACCCTCGATTAACTTGTTATCAGTTGAAAAGACATGGATTATGCCGGAAAACTCTTCGAACTCAAGCCGCCGACTCTCCAGTTCGCTGATAATACTATCCCGCTCAACCGACACCAGGTCAATCTCCCATATCTGGCTGCCCATATACTTGGCAACAAGCCCCTGAGGAGTATCGATGTCTACTATTCTCCCCTGGTGTATTATCGCTACCCGGTCGCAGATGCGGGCTGCCTCTTCCATATTCTGCGTGCACAGCAGCTGGGTAACCCCCTGGGCTTTCAGCTCTCGCAGTTTCTGCCAGACCATGTGCCTGGCCTGAGGGTCGAGGCCTATCGACGGCTCATCGAGAATGATGATTTTGGGCGCATTAATCAGGCCCCGGCCTATCAATAAGCGCCGCTTCATGCCTCCGGATAATTCTTCAATCCGGCTGTCCCGTTTGCCTTCAAGCTTCATTAAATGCAATATCTCCAGGCTCCTGCGATACGCCACGTCCTTGTGTATGGCAAAGTATCGGGCAAAGGTGAGCAGGTTCTGTATTACGGTCAGGTCCTCGTCAAGGTTATCCATCTGCGGAATGACCCCCAGGATAGCCTTTACTTCACGGGGATACCTTTTCAGGTCTTTACCCATTACCCATATATCACCGTGGGTAACCGGTGAAACGGCGGTTATCATCCTGATGATGGAAGTCTTGCCGGCGCCGTTGGGCCCCAGCAGACCGAAGCACTCGCCCTCTTCTATCTCCAGGCTTATATTGTCAACCGCCGTAAGCTCTTTGAACTTTTTGGTTAGATTACGCGCTATTATAATAGCCATAGTCACTGGATTCTGGGGGTTGTCCTACTATCATACCAGTTTTTAGGTTCGCAGACAACGAACGACTAACCTTCCTTTTTACGTCTATCGTGAGCTCAATTGTAAAGTAAAGTTAAATATAATTAGGTTGACATTTCTTTTACAAAGGTTATAATAGCAGTGTTAATAATATAATAACTACCAAATACCAGTATCTCGGGAGGCGATGAACCGCCACCTGTATCTGGTCACTTGGGTAGCGGAGAGCTAACAGTGAAACCAACCTGAAAATGGGCGGTTTTGTCTTTATTGCGGACAAAACAAGTTTAATAAACTTGAGCAAAGAGCCGATTATGTACGCTTTATGCCCGTATAAAACCATGACCTTTAGGTTAATCGTGTAGGTAAAAAGTAAATACACACAGGAGGTTTAGTATGAAAAAGTTCATACTGGTATTCTTATCAATCGTTCTTGGTTTAGGACTGGCTGGGTCTTCAATCGCAGTTGCCGCAGAGAATCCACCTGAGTTTGTGTTTAGCATACCTTCAGAACCATCGGTTGTCATTTTTCCCTATGGTGTGGCTGTCGATTCATCCGGGAATGTCTACGTGACAGATATAATGCTTAATCAACGCATCCAGAAATTCGACTCCGACGGGGCACT